>CAZIJS010000074.1:0-17063 GCA_964539505.1 uncultured Myxococcales bacterium | reverse complement strand
GTTCCTTTGCGCGTTTACCTCCCAAACAATGACTTTATCGGCCCGGGAACTTCAGACTATGAATCGATCCCCTCGCCGTCCAGCAAACGCCGTACACCCCCGACAAACACCGTGATGTCCGGAAACCAACCGACTCAGGGCACCGCGCCGATCCCGTCGTCTCTGTAGACCCGCTGGAGCATCTTGCGCACCTTGTATTGCACGTAGGGCAGCATGCGCTTCGGACTGTATTCCCAGAATTCCTCGGCCCACCAATAGATGGCAAAGGGCTCGTAGGTAGAATCAGCCAGGGTCACAACCGTTGGCACCCTCCCATGGGCACGCATGAACCGGAGCATGGCCTCGACGGCCTGGATGTTTCGGTCCACGTGCTTTCTGTGCCTGCGCCACTTTTCTTCCCTGGCCTTGACCACCTCGGGCTTGAGATACTTGTTGCGGCCCTCGTAGCGACTCGGAGGAGCGGTCCGCTCCAGGCCCTCGGTCATGTCCACCGTCCCGAAGTAATCCAGGTCGATGTCCAGGACGAATCCCCCCTTGGGGATGGCCTCGAGGATTTCCTTCTTGAGCGTTTTGTCCTGGTCTGCATCCCCAGGCCAGGGAGACGTGGTCAGCACGGAAACCAGGAGCCTTCTTTTGTGCACGAACGTGCCCATGTCCACCGCCGGCTTGGGCAGCAGGAACCAGGAGCTGTCCTCCGGCACGGGCGGCTTGCCGGGATTGTCGGCGGACTTGTCGTAATACAACTCCCATTTCTTGGAAACAGGCTTGACCCCTGGTTTGGATTTGACCTGCATGCCATAGAAAAACGGCCGGACCACGATGTCTCCCATGGTATACCAGGACGGCTTGGCCCAGATGAAATTTTTAAAACCCAAAATGAGAATGCCCGCACTGCAGGGCGTGGCTGGATCGTTGAGATACTTCGACAGTTCGTCCCCGTCTTGGATCGGGTGATCGCCGGTCAGGATTTTCTTTCCCAGCCCCAACACGTATGCTGGATCTCCAAGGCCCCTGGTGTCGGAATGAGAATCGAAATGAAGCAGCGTGGGCACGGGATGCTGCCTGGCCGACTCGGTCCAGAGGGCCGCAGCCTCGTGGTGGCCGTTGACCGAAAAGACAGGCACCTTAAAATGACGCGCCAGGTCGTTTCGGATCCGGTTCAGCCTCGATGTGAAATCATAGACCTTTTCCCAAGCAGCCGAATCATCATCCCACTTGTTGCGCTTGGCGAGACGCTCGATGATGTCTGCATAGAGCCGGCGCATGGCCTGGATGTCGGCGGGATTCGTCCGGGAACGATTCTCGTGGAGCACGATGAGACATTCGAGCTGTCTCATGTCTGCGCGCACGTGATCCAGATCGTCGAAGTCTTCGACCTTCTGGGGTTTGCAGATACCATTGGCACCGAGAGACACAGTGGCCGGCCCTGGATCCGCCTGGGATTTGGCACTCCTGGCACAGCCAGCCAGGAGGCCGAGCCCCACCAGAAACATTCCACCGGACAGACGCATCCACTGGGCCCATCCCCTCATAACTGTTCTTCGTCTCATCATCGTCCATTCCTCCAAACGAACCGACGCACATCCATCACTCCCGGACAGCTTCCCTGGTCGCGGTCGTCTCAAACTGCATGAATGCCTCTCCGGCATCAACCTCTGTACTCGATCAGAAATCCAGACCTCATCGAACATCCGAAGCGTGGGACAACTCCTCTCCATCCTTCTCGGCAGCTTCCATCACCTTGCGCAGCGACACCCATCCGCCCGCCAAAACGATGAGTCCCACCCCGACATACCAGACGAGTTGGAGTCCGTGCACCAGGACCAGGAAGGCCATGCCGGATCCGAGAACTTCGGTCTTGGGTAAGTACAACAAAAGTCCGAGTTTTCCGAATTCGTGAAAGTTGCCCACCAGGGCGGGACCGGTGGGCAGGGTGATGCCGATGGCCACCAGGCCGCAGACCGCTAAGGCGCCCGAAAGGGGCAAACCCAGATGAAAGGCCCTGGCGGCCATGTAGAAACTCAGCCCGTTGAATACCCAATAGACCAGCGAAACGGCCACATACTTGGCCAACAAGACAGGGCGTCCCAAAGTTCGAAAACCCTGGATGATGCCGTCGAGCACATAGGCGACCCTGTCTCGAAGCCAGATCAACCGGGGATGCCCCGTGCGGGCCAGGGGGCCCACCAATGAGAGGATCAGGGCGGTGTGGACCGCCAGGCCGGGCTTCCACATGGCCAAAATAAGAAACACCACGGCACCACCGAAAACGCCGATGGCAGTCCATCCCGTGGCCATCATCCAGGTCGTGCCCTTGCCTGCCGATTCCAGGGCCACAAACACCACGATGAGAAACAAGGAGACTACCAGACCGTCTACCACGCGCTCCACCGCAATGGTGCCCAAGGCGGCGCTCATGCGCAGCCGCTCCCCTTTCCGTCCCACTGGATCGGATATCAGGTAGGGGCGCACCACCTCACCCAGACGCAACGGAAGAGCGATGATAGCCATGAATCCCACCCAGGAGACCGACAAGACCCGCCATGTCTTGGGCTTTTCGGGGGCTATGGGTTCGAGGAGAAAAACCCAGCGCCAGGCCCTGAGAACCTGAACCACCGCAAGACAACCGAAAAAAGGAAGGAGCCACCAGTAATCCGCCGCAACGAAAGCCTCGGACATGGCGCTCCAGTTCATGTCCCGGAATGCCAGGTAGGCAAAGGCCGCCCCGACCAGGAGCGAGAGCAGGAAACGGACGAGAAAACGACGCACGTGGAATCTCCGCTTCTCGCTCAGAGAACCCGGATGCGGTCTTCAAACTCCGACCGCAAAGCCTTGGTTGCGTTCCTGGTGTCCACCACCAGACGGGATTCCTCGACGATGCGCCTGTAGTCGATGGCACTGTGGTCTGTGAGCACCGCCACACAATCGTACGATTCGAGATTCTCGAGGGGCACTGACTCAGCCTCCACCCAACTGCGCGACAGCTTCCCCACGAAAGGATCGTGATACGACACGACAGCGCCCTTGTCGTGGAGCATGTCGATGACGTCCAGGGCGGGGGATTCCCGGATGTCATCGATGTCTTTTTTGTAGGCCACTCCCATGACAAGAATCTTCGAACCTCGGACCGCCTTACCATGGTCATTGAGCGCATCCTGGATCAGATCCACCACCAGGCGCGGCATGTTGGCGTTGACGTCTTCGGCCAGTTCCACGAACCGAGCCGTGTATTTCAATGTCTTGAGCTTCCAGCTCAAATACAACGGGTCGATGGGCAAACAATGACCGCCCAGTCCCGGCCCGGGATAAAACGGCATGAAGCCGAAGGGCTTGGTGGAAGCCGCGTCGATGACCTCCCAGGTGTCGATGCCCAGCCTCCGGCACATGAGCGCCACCTCGTTGACCAACGCGATGTTGACGGCCCGAAACGTGTTTTCCAGCAGCTTGACCATCTCTGCGGCATCGGCGCTGCTCACCGGAACCAGTTGGTCGATGAACCGACCGTAGAGCGCCAACACCCTGTCCCGACATGCCTGGGAACAACCGCCTACCACCTTGGGCGTATTGTGGACTCCGTAATGTTCGTTGCCTGGGTCTACGCGCTCTGGAGAGAAAGCCAGGTAGAAATCCTCCCCGGCCTTCAGCCCCGTCCGTTCCAGTCTGGGCTTGAGCACTTCCCTGGTAAAACCGGGATAGGTCGTGGATTCCAGGACCACGAGTTGACCGGGATGCAGGTGCTCGGCAATGGGGTCGGCCGCGCTCATGATAAAGGAAACATCTGGATCCTTGCTCTTGGACAAGGGCGTGGGCACGCAGATGATCACCGCATCGGCCGATGCCAGGACCGAAGAATCCGTCGTGGCATCCAGGACAGCCGACACCTCGACCAGGTCTTCGTCCGACACGTCCTTGACATAGGACTCGCCTGTCTGGACCAATGCCACCTTTTCTGCATTCTTTTCCAAGAGCGTCGTACGGACCCCAGCTTTGGCCATGGCCACGGCAAGGGGCAACCCGACGTAGCCGGCCCCCACCACCACGGCATGAAAATCTCCCTGCTCCAACTTGGCCTGGAATGTTTCCAACCCCACCTGTGCGTCGTGTGATGCAGTCACTCTTCTATTCCTCCAGTTCCGGAAGGCGTCCTGCCAGGACTGCTTTTGGATTGTCACCACAAAGTCGGTCGAGGATATGCCTGCCCAGGTGTTTGTCCACCCACTTCATGCCGGCTTGCGTTGCGCCCAGGCCGGCCGTGCCGTGGGAATCCGTGGTGAGCACAGAAACCAGACCGGCATCCAGGAGCGTCTTGGCCCAGCGGGCGATCCCCCTCCCCCACTGACCGGCAACGCTGTCGAGATTTACCGCCAGGGCCGCATTTTGTCCAATACGGCGGTAGACGTCCAGCAAGGCCTGGTCGTTTCCATACCGCTCGATATGTGCCAAGACCGGCAACATCCCGGCCATGCGCCATTCGAACATGCGCTGCTCGAAATCCGGCGGGACCGGCGGGCCCACCAACTCCACGAGAAATGATTTCGTCTCCCCGTAGCAGGGAATCCACCCTTGCTTGCTACGCTCCCAGAACACTCCATCGTAGCAATTTTCCGCAGCGGGAATCACTTCCACGTCCAGGCCAGTCTCCCTGGCAGCTCGATTCAACTCTTCGGCGGCACTGCGGATCTCGTCGAGATCCGGCATGAACAGGCCCTGGCGCTGATGAGTCGTGCCCGCCACCTTCGAGAATCCGAGATCAATGAGCCCATCGAGGAGACGCAAAGATTCCTCGATGCTCTGGCATCCGTCGTCTAGCCCAGGCAAGACATGACAATGGAGATCGACATAACTCATGGTGTAGGATGTAATACCCACTGGATGGAAAACGGCAAGCTCGATTCTTAGCATTCAAATACGCTTCACTGTTTCCTTTGTGAACATTCTTCGTACAAAAACAAATTCTCTTCATTGACGAAGCCCTGCACTCGACATAGTTTGGTTCGGGATACCCAACAAACGAAATCCATCGAAAGCCCGACTAAAAGGGGCAAGAAAGGTTTTCTCACCATGCGTTGGACCATCATCTTCGCCCTGGCCCTGTCGGCTTGCACATCCTCGCCACCGGCGCGTCGTTCGCCCAAGACCACTGCCCAAGCGCCTTCCAGACACGACGGATCTGCAACAGCCAACGCCTGGTGGCGAGGCAACCCCTATGTCACCGTGAAGAACGGACAGTTCATCGTGGGGAATCTGGCCATGGTCCGGGGTGACTTTGCCAGCCTCATTGCCATGCCCACCATCCATCCTGAAAAGCCCGTGGACATGGCCATTCTCAAAGCAATCTTGCTCAAAATCAGGGAGTGGCTCTCTCAGCATTCAGGCCAAACTCTCTGCGAGGCAGTCATCCAACTCCGATCCACCTGCAACGAAGCAGTCGATGGTGTTTTCAAACAGCTTCCCCAACTCCAGTCCATGCGGGCCAAACTGGATTTCTACACGGGAAACAAAGCAAAGGATTTTAGTCTCTGTGCCCATGAACAAACATTTCACCCTCTCGTGATCTGCACCATCGACTGGAAGCGCACCTATGAGAACAAAGATGTCTGCCTGGCCTATGCCATCTGCGTGGCGGGATACACCAAACTGGTGTCTTTCGTCCGAACCCACGCGCAACAAGAACAGCAAGCCCAATAGAAACAAACGACAACTATTCCTTGATTCATTCCACCTGCAGAGCATTATTAAGCCGACCCACGATCGACCGGACAGACGAGATTTCGAACGGGCTTCGTCCCGCGGCATCACAGGAGTTTCGATATGGGCAAAAACGAACCGGAAGGATGCGTCAAGCCGGCTGCAGGCCCGCTGATCGACGTCAGCGATCCCTCTGCGAATGCGGCTGAGCATCCTGCCAAACAGGAGGTGGCGGACATGACCGTGACCGTGGGGGCCAAGGCCCCTGACTTCGAGGCAAACGCCTTCTACGGTGGTGCTTTTCAGACCATCAAACTGTCAGACTTCAAGGGCAAGTGGGTGCTGCTCTGCTTCTACCCAGGTGACTTCACCTTCGTCTGACCCACCGAACTGTCGGCGGTCGCCGACAAAGCGAAAGAATTCGAGGCGCTGGGTGTGCAGGTCCTGGCCTGCAGCACGGACAGTCGATTCACCCACAAGATTTGGCAGGCCGAGGAACTCTCCAAAATGGTCGAGGGCGGCTTTCCCTTCCCCATGCTCTCAGACGCAGGGGGACGCATCGGCCGGGTCTATGGCGTCTACGACGAAGCCGGCGGAGTGGACGTGCGCGGTCGGTTTATCATCGATCCCGACGGCGTGGTCCAGGCCATCGAGATTCTGACACCGCCGGTGGGCCGCAAGGTCTCCGAAGCCGTTCGCCAGATCCAGGCGTTCCAGCACGTGCGAGCCACCAAGGGCGCCGAGGCCTGTCCAGCCGGATGGGAACCGGGCAAGCCGACCCTCAAAGTGGGCCCGGACCTGGTGGGAACCGTCTGGAAAGTCTGGAAACCTGGGACCTGAGTTCCACTGCCGCGGGACGATTGCCCAGGATTTCCATCCCAGTCCACGATCGCATCGCACTTCCTCGTGGTTTTCCTTCCTGTTCGGTACGTTTCTCCTTGTTGCAATCGCGTTGCGACGGCGCGAGACCGCCAAGACACAGCCGCATCACGGCTCCATCCCAATCTTGCACAAACAAGCCCGTTGCCGTAGCCTCACAATCTGGAGGCAGCCCATGTATCAGTCTTGGATTCCACGATTTTCGACGACAGTGCTCATTGCAGCGATGTTTTTCGGCACAACGAGTTGCAAAAAGAAAAAAGCCCCACCAGTCCAGCCCGTCCCAGAGCCTATCCTGTCGAGCAGCGATGTGTCCGCTGCAAAGCAGGCTCTCCACGAAGACCTGGAAGTGGCATCGCGGGCGTTGTGCCGGCGAAAGCCTGCCCTGGGCAAGACCCTTCCGGGCGAATCGACCCGCGCGCTTGCCAATCTGCTCAAAGACACCGCCACCATCGAGGCCTGCGCGGTCAAGGACGGCCGGAAGAAGGATGGCAATGAGCAAACCAGGGCCCCGGACGAAACCAAGGCCCCCGGAACAACCCACCAGGCCAAGGCGCTCGACAAGGCCGACAAATCCACCAAAACAAACGCGGCCGACGAACACCACAAGACGAACAAAACGACAGAGACCAGCCAACCAAACGAGACACCCCCATCTGCAAAGACACAGGCGACCGCGTCAGACCGCATCCAGTCGCCTTGCAGCCGCCTCTGGAGTCGCCTGCGAAACATCTTGTCCCACGAAGCCGTCTGTTCGCCCTTTGCCATGACCTCCCGGTCGGGCGACCGGCCGCCCCAGATTCGACGCGCCGTCCGGTTCGTAGACGTCCTCCTGGGGGACGTCTCTCGAATCGCGAAAAGGTCTCCCAACCAGGCGTTGGATCGCCTCCTGCTCGTAACCATGTTGCTGGAGGACTTTCAGCGCGGCCCGGTTCCTTGGGCAGTGGCCGTGGCCCTCACCAGTATCTGGCCCAAGCTGGGAGAAGCTTTTGCCACGGTCCTCTCCCGCCTGCGCCACCCATCCAGGCAGCTTCCCGAGAAAGTGACCAACCTGCGCCGCGCCCTCCCCAGCCTTCGGTCCGTGCTCCTCGGAGAACACCTGCACCGCCTGGCTTCTGCAGGACTGCTTCCAGGCAGGGTGGATCTGTCGAAAGCCGCCTTTCCCGCCCTGGACGCCAAGGGCCGCTCCCCTCTGGACCAGCAGGCATTGGCAGACCACCAGGCCCTGGCCCTGCTCCTGGCCCGCCATTTCTATCGGCGCGCCTTGGCCGGCTGCCGTGGCCGGTCCCTGGCTGTCTGCCGTTCAGCCCTCCACCAGATTCAAACGAGCACCTCCCCGGACCAACTCGTGGAAAAACTCCATCGGATCTTTCTCGTCCGGTTCCAGAGTTTCTCCCAATTCAGGGACCTGGTCCTGTCCGCCCTGGCTCCACGAGACGGCAAGAAACAAACCGAAGACCAGGCAGCGTCCCTCTACTGGAACGAGCTCGTAACCTGGGCCAGGGCATGGAACGACGACAACATCCCACTCCTGGCCAGACCGGGATTCGTCCTTGCCGCCGTGGGATATCACGTCAAAGTACTTCGCTTCCTGGCGAGACACCCCACCAGGGCCATCTATTCCCAGGTCGCTCCCTTCGTGTTTTCTTTCTCCGAGCCTTACTCGGGCAAGCCCATCGTGGCCAAGCCCAGCGGTCACAATGTGGAAGTCACGCCTCCGAGCCAGGCCTCCGACCTCAAGATTTCCCCCTACGTCATCCGCCTCAAGCACTGACCCCGCCCCAATCTCAGACCGGACACAGTCCACAGGCCAACAATCTCCAACGCCGGACCGACCTCGCGACGATCCGACAGGATGCCGCGATCACACCGTGGAGGCGCACAAGACCCCGCAGCCCCACCACTCGGCTGCCCGGACGGATACTCCTGGGCCGGCCTACTCCTCGCAAAGCGGAAAAAGATATGAGTGACGCATTCAACTCTCTTCCTTACCGCGAAACGTCGAGTTCTTCGAGTTTGGCAACCCAATGTGCAAATCGTGGGCAGCGAGCACGCAGACTTTCGAGCCCAGTGTCATGAATCGCCATCGGACCGTGAACTGATTTCTGGTAGCCAGGAATCCAACGTATCAATCGTTTGGAAGGCGCGGTTTCAGGCCCATCGTCGATATCCTCGGGATCTTGGCCGAAAATCTCGGTTGCGAGAGCATCTATCCCGCGCAGCGCGTCTGATTCGTCAAAAAACTTGGGAAGGGCTTCGATAGAGCCCAGCACGAGAGCCTCCACTTCGTGCCGCTGTAGATACGGAATGAAACGCCAATCATCGAATACACCCGCCATGGTCCGTTCCAATGCATCACAGCGTTTGTTGGTGTCTTTCTCCATCCCGTATTGGTCCAATCCCGGAAAGCCATTGGGGAGTCGAAAAAGGTCGAACATTGTCGTGACACGCACGTCCCTCCCGCGCTGGCTCGTCAAAACCCGTCGAATCTCCCTCTCCCACTTTTTCCAGTTCCGCCCCCCACCCCGATATCCTGCCTTGGTGTGAACGACAAGCGTGCTTGTGAAAATATTCCGACGCTCCAAATGCTCTTTGAGCAGGACCTTGACAATCTCTTCCTCGGTCTGCCCCTCGACGATCACGAAGAGCCGAATCATGGTCGTCCCCCAATGATGCCCTTGTCAAAAATCTCGGAAAGCGCATATTCTTCAAGCCAATCTTGCAGGTCACCGGCATCCAGCCGCTCGAGATGAGTGCGTCCATCTCTGCGCTCCGTGACAACTACCTCTTCAGGTCGGAAATGATCCAGAAAGGCAGTGGACTGCGTGGCAAACAGTATCTGACACTTGTGAGATCGGGATCGGGCAAGCGCTGCAATGAGGCCAATGGCAGCCGGGTGCAGACCGAGTTCAGGCTCGTCGATCGTCATGAATCGTGGAAGATTCGCTGTGGGCTGTGCCAACGCCGTGATGAGCGCAATGGCCCTCAAACTTCCATCCGAAAGTTGATGAACCCCGAAACGCTCGTCGCGGTCGTCGATCCAGTCGAGTCGGACTGCATCGCTTGTTCCACCGATTCGTGTGGGCACCAATTCTTTGATCCCTGGATTCACTCTCTGAACGAATCGATTGATTCGGCGCCAAGCCTTGACATCCGCCTCTTCAGTGCTCTCGGCGAGACGGAAAAGATAGGCCGCAAGATTGGAGCCGTCGGAGCGCAGGAATCGATCGTCTACAGACCGGGCATGTGTCCGGAGCGCCGAGTTGGTGGATGTGTCATGAAAATGAAAAAAGGTGAACTGACTCAACCACCAGTAGACAGCCCTTGCAGTCGCGTTCTCATCTTTGGCGTCCCTCAACAGAGACTCACGATGCCCTGTGCCAAGAGATACGAGCTGATACCCCATGCCGTCATGCTTGCCGTCATCGTATGCCACCGCTTCATCGAGAAAAATCAGTGTGTCTCCTGCCGCATGACCGAGACGCGCTCGGTAGAGATTGCTGTGATCCTCCTGAAAAAACTCGATCTCCAAGCTGATGGTCTGTGTTCGTTTCGGACCATAGTGAAGTATTGCCGCCGCCCCTCCTGCATCACCGACAAAACGCTGCAGCGATTGCGTTCTCAAGAAAGCTGTCATCTGCAGGGCACGCAGTACGTTCGACTTGCCCGATCCATTGGCCCCAATGAGCACCGTGAGACGGCCAGGCCGCAGTTCTATGTCTTCGAGGGATGTCACCCCCCGGATCCGAAACAGACGAACTCCAGATTTTGTCTCGTGCATACGGTGCTCCTGCTTCACTTCCTCCTCCATGCAGGAAGTTTGTAGACGTGCCGACAGCACTCCGTTTCTCGCCAGGCGCCTTCATACAACCATGAAATTGACCCGCTGGACTCTCGCCTAGATGGGACCGCCCGACGTGTTTTCGAAGATACGCCAAGTCACAAAAATAAGCCAAATCCATTGTGATGCAATCTTTACCACTACCACAGATTCAGGCTTCCACATCAACAGCACACCGAACGAGAACCGGCATCGCCCTACAACGACAACACGATGGCGATAATTGCACCCATCGCCCCCATGTGCTAGAAATCTGGACCGACTCGCCGGCAAAAGGCAAGTCCATAAATCACGAACGAAAATTGACCCGAGACAGACTCGTTTTCATGGATCGACGCATATGACGCGTGTCATCGCCATTGCCAATCAAAAGGGCGGCGTGGGAAAGACCACCACCGCGGTCAACCTCGGTGCATCCCTGGCCGCGGCCGAACGCAGGGTCTTGTTGGTGGACATGGACCCCCAGGCCAACGCCACGTCCGGACTGGGCCATCCCAGAGGGACGCTCTCGTCGGGGACCTACGAGGCCCTGGTGGGCACATCGTCCCTGCAAGATGTAATCGTAGATACGGAACTCGACTACCTCGCCCTGGCACCGGCCACCGAGGACCTGGCGGGAGCCGAGGTGGAACTGGTGGGCTTCGACGGGAGGGAGTTTCGCCTCAAAAATGCCTTGGAAGGACTGGCACAACGCTACGAATACGTGCTCATCGACTGCCCGCCGTCCCTGGGCCTTCTCACCATCAACGCCCTGGCCGCGGCCCGCACGGTCCTGGTGCCGCTCCAGGCCGAATACTATGCCATGGAAGGACTGGGGCGCCTGCTCTCCACCCTGGACAGGGTCCGAGCTTCCTTCAATCCCGACCTGGACATCGAGGGCATCTTGCTGTGCATGTATGACGGCCGGATGAACCTGACCAAGCAAGTGGACGAAGAGGTGCGCGGTCATTTCGGATCCCTGGTCTACGAAACCGTGATCCCGAGAAACGTCCGCCTGGGCGAATCCCCTTCTTTCGGCAAACCCGTCTTGCTCTATGACATCCAGTCCACCGGCGCCCAGAGCTACCTCCGCCTGGCCCGCGAGGTCATCGAACGCAGTGTGGGCCATCTGACAGACGGAAACCAGCAGACACAGGATTCCAGATGAGCAAACGCAAGGCACTGGGCCGAGGTTTGTCGGCCCTCCTTCCGGAAAACCAGACCACTGAAGGCGTGCAGAAAGTTTCAGTGGAGCGGCTCGCATCCGGTTTTCAGCCCCGCAAGGAATTTCGCGACGACAAGCTCGATGCCCTGGCGCAGTCTATCCGGGAAAAAGGGGTCCTTCAGCCCTTGGTCGTCCGGCGGGAAGCCAACGGCTTTCGGATCATCGCCGGTGAGCGCCGCTGGCGGGCATCCAAACTAGCCGGCCTCAAGGAAGTCCCGGTGGTGGTCCGCGAAGCCTCACACGATGAAGCCTTCATGCTGGCCCTGGTGGAGAACCTGCAGCGAGAAGACCTCAACCCCATCGAGGAAGCCGAAGCATACCATCACCTCGTGGAGGAACAGGGTCTGTCCAAGGAACAGGTCGCCAAACTCGTGGGCCGGGACCGCAGCACTGTGACCAACACGCTGCGCCTGCTCAAGCTGCCCGAAGCCATCCGAAAACGACTGGCCGACGGCCGACTCAGCGAAGGACACGGTCGCGCCCTGCTGGCCGCCGGAGACGAACGCGCCATGTTGGCCCTGGCCGAAAGAGTCGAAGCACGTGGTTTGAGTGTTCGAGAGACCGAACGACTGGCTCGGGCTGCTGCCAAGAAAAGCGCGCGGACCAAGCCGGACAAGGCTGAATCTGCAAACCCGGAGATCCGCAGCCTGGAAGAGAAACTGCAGCGAAAACTCCAGACAAGGGTCCGCCTCAAGGCCTCCCGGAAGGGGAAAGGACGCCTGGAGATCGAATACCACAGTCTCGACGAACTGGACCGCATCCTAGATATTCTGTTAGGATAAAGACTCATCAGTGAAACCCTGGTTTGTCGTCGACGAGACGAAAAGGACGATTGG
Source organism: uncultured Myxococcales bacterium (assembly GCA_964539505.1). Lineage (GTDB taxonomy): Bacteria > Myxococcota_A > Polyangia > HGW-17 > SLPX01 > CAZIJS01. The sequence continues at coordinate 4,615 of CAZIJS010000074.1, read as the reverse complement.
TGTCTCCAGACAGGTCAGACAAACGCCGCCATCCAAGATTGCCCGTGCGCCTCAAGGTGGCGTATCGCACTGCGGGCAGCTTCCTGGTCAGCTACACGATCAACTTGTCCAGAGGAGGCCTCTTCATCCAGACCGACAGCCCCCTGCCCGAGGGCACGCCCCTGACCCTGGAACTCTCCTTGCCGGGACGGTCGACCCCCGTGCTGCTCAATGGACACGTGGCATGGTCCCGGCGCGCCATGGAAGACAGTCCCGGCGGCATGGGGATTGCGTTCCAGGGGCTGGAAAGCAAGGTCGGAGCCCTCATCGACCATCTTGCCGGCGCGTTCCAGGGGCTCAAGATTCTCTACATGGGCTCGAAGAACCCAACTCACGCTGCATCCGCAAAGAGGCTGGCCTCCATCCTTCATTGCGACGTAAGATTCACAGAATCGGGTGACCAAGCCATCGAGACCCTGAAACGACTGTCCTTCGATCTGCTCGTCGTGGACATGGACAGCAAGGGACTCGAAGGCCTTGCTCTGCTCAGGACCATCCGTGAAAAAAGTCTCTCGGTTCCGGTCGTGGCCCTGGCCACCAGCGACACCATGGCGGACCGGGCCAGGGCGGAGGGAGCCGATGAAGTCACGGCTCCCAGTGTCTCCGGTGCAGACCTGAAGGCAAAGGTGCTCTCCGCTCTTGCAAGACCGGTCACCGAACAGTAAGTATCATGCACCGGACCATGGGCCGGTCACCGAACGGGAGGTCGGCGTCAAACGCCGGCACTCCCTCCCCCGGATCACAACGACAGGGGGCAGGATCGAAGCAACAGGAGAAACTCTCTTTATGGAACTCGTACACATCACACCTGAAGTCATCGGCTACGGCAGTACAGCCGACATCACATCCAGTCGGGCAGACCTGCCCGCCATGTCCGCGGAGCTGCCGGCCCGTCTCTCGGAATTGGGTTGGAACGTCACGATCATCGCCGCTGCCGCTCCCCCATTGTCTGGGAAGGGCCTGGCCAAACACGTCACACCGATCCGGGCCGTCACCGCCCACCACGAGGTGGAATGTGACGTGTTCGAAGCCAGTATGGACCGGGCGCACGTCCGTCTCTTTCTCCTGGCCACCGAACCCAGACCCCTGGTCCGACTGGACGAGACACTTACTGCCGGTCTGGAAGACCGCAACCGGCAGCTTGCATGGACCCTGGATTTCCTGGCAGCAGCCAAAACCCTCGTGGAACGTCTCGCCATCCAACCCGACGTGCTGCATCTCCACGCAGAAGCCTTGGCGGCCGCCCTGCTCATGGAACCTCCGCGCCAATCCCTGGTGGTCTCCATCTACGACCCACAAAAAGAAGCAGTCTTCTCCGCAAAGGACTTCGTGGCGCTCTCCGAGGCCAAGCGCGTCGAAGACATCGAGCCCGACGCCACGGCTGCCCAGATGGTCATCCCCCGAAGCGACCTCCTGCTCCTGCCCAGTCCCGGCGTCACGTTCCAGGTCAGCATCAGTAAGCGGCGTCTGGAACTCAAAGATGCCATCAGGAAACATCCCAATGTCCATGGCGTCCTGGGGGGACTGCACATGGGGCGCTACAACGCCGGCCTGGATCCCAAACTGCCGGCCCGGTTCACCCCGGAGGACCTGTCAGGAAAGCAGGTCTGCCGGAAGGAGTTGCAAAAACGCCTGGGCCTGACCCCGAGGAAAGACAGCCTCCTGGCCATGGTCACGTTGGGACAAATCCCCGAGGACGGCGCCGACACCATCGACAGCGTGGCACAGGCCCTTTTGGATCGGGACATCCAACTCTTGATCTACAAACCCGAAGGGGCTGTTTCAGCCCCAAACTTGGAACGCCTGGCAACGGAACACCCAGAACGGGTCGCCCTGGTGTCAGGGAAACAGATTCCACTCACCTGGCAATTCGCAGCCTCGGACATCGTCCTCCATGCGCCTCACTATGCGCCCTGGGGACGATTCGTCCAGTTGGGGATGTGCTTTGGCGCCATCCCGGTGGCCAGGGGCACGGGCGGCATCGACGATCTCGTGGTGGACTTCGATCCGGAAACGAAAACCGGGGGAGGGTTCAAGTACCGCCGCGAATCCACCGATGAACTCCTCAGGGCACTGGACCGCGCCAGGGAACTCTTTGCGGACCAGGCAACCTGGCAAACCATGATCCGTCGCAACATGCAGGCCGTCATCCCCTGGGAGCGCACCACCGCCCAGGTAGACGCCCTCTATCAGAGCTTGTCGGAAGAGTCCCTGCCCCTGGTCAAGAGCGTCTGACCGAAACAGGGCAACCAAAACTTTCGAGTGGACCTACCCCACCAACTCGGTGATCTGGAGCCCCAGTTTTCCCTCCACGTCCACCAATCGGCCCCGCGCCACCACTTTGCCCCCCACGCGGAGGTCCGCCCTGTCGTCGATGGGACGGTCCAGTTCCAACAAGGCGCCGGGGGCAAGCCCCAAGACCTCGGTAACCGCCACACGAATCCGCCCCAACTCCACCGAGGCCTCCAGGGTGACCCCCGACACCATGGAAGGGTCCAGGCCGACGCCTCCATCGGAGTCCTGCAGCGACTCGGCCCGGGACGTGCCCACAGCCGATGAGGCTTCCATCTCATCCACCCCTGTTTCCCGACTCTCCCCCTCGTATCCGGTCTGTCCGAATTCCTCATCCATCATCACACCTCGTAACGCACTACGAGACTCGACAGCCTGGACAGAAAAAGCCTGGACCCCGAGCCCCGTCTTCTTTTCGGGCACCAGGGACCAGGCCAGGTCGCCCACCTTCATCACGACGTCACCGTTCTTCCAACCGCCCCCAAAACAGACCAAGGCCCCAGGTACCAAGGCCGGGAGGTCTTCGCAACTCAATGCAAACGACCTGCTGGTGATCGCGGCGTCAGCCTCCATGCCCGACAGGCGATGCAGAGCCGGGCGGGCAAGTGGTCTGAGCCCCATTGGCGTCGATTCCCAGGAACGGTTCAGGTCCATCACCGCGATGCCGCTCCCCCAGCCCCCGGCCAACCCCACCCCGAAAGCAAAAATCGCCGACGCGGCATCGGGCGTCCGGCAGATATCCGGCATTTTGCAGGCTTCCACGATGTGCAGTACGCCGCCGGACAGGGCATGCACCAGGCTGGCGGCGGCCGCCGTGGCCACCAGCGCCTCGGCCTGCGAAAGACGCCTGGGAACCACTGCCGGCGCAGGTTTTCCGGCTGCGGCTGCAGCCAGCAAGGCTCCCAGGTAGAGATCGGCTCCCAGGAGGATCTCTCGGCCCTCTTGGTCTTGTGCTCTCCATGTCGTGGCAAGGTCTGCCAAAAGGTCCGTCGCCTCTGCGGGCGAGGCCACGCGAACCGAGCCCATGCGGAACTCCAGCGATGGGAGCATTCCCTCCAGTCCGTCCCAGCGCCCCCATGCCATGACATGGCCCAGGAGTTCCGTGAGCCGAGCCAGGGCCTGGACCTCGGACCGACTCACCCTGGCCAGGCCGGCCCAATGCAGCGCATGCACTTTCTTGGAAGTACCCTTCGACATGACGGGCAAGATATCATAGAGGTCTTGGCGCAATCCAATCAAAAGTACGAACAAACACCGAAGCCGCGATACCAAAGTCGTCACCCGAAAAATCCAGACGAACCTGCGGGATGCAATCCCCGCAACCAGGGATTGATGGGCCGGCCCACAGGAGAAACTGCCTCTGAATCAGGGTCGTTCCGTTCGACTTGGCTCTGCCCTGCCAGTTCAGAACCATCGTGGGATCCGTCTCGCCGAGCCCCCTGCCCCTGGCCACCATCTGAGGCCAGTTCCCTGCCGTCCAGCGACTCGACTGTCTCGACCTGGACCCCCTGCGAATGGAGGTTTTTGAGCAGGTCCGAGGCCAGGGCGGCCGTCTCTGCGTCGGCCATGTTCGGCGCGTTGAGCAGAATCCGAACACCTTCTCCCTTCAGTCCCTCTTGCACCGTCACGGCCAAATTGCCCTTCTCACCCAGCGACAGTGTCATGCGAACCGACGCGGCCCCGTCGGCGGACTTGCCCACCAGGAAGGATTCCAATTTGGCTTTCGCCGACAGGGCCCCGGCGACTCCCCGTGACAGGCCCGAAAGCCCCACTTTGCCCGCGGCCCCCACCTTGCGAGTCGCTGCCAAAGGGGAACTTGGGGGGGGCATCTGCCCCCCCCAACTCCCGACTGGAGAGGTCGCCTTGTCCGCTTCCCGTCTGCCGTCCCCGATCTTCTCACGGTCTCCCGTCCGTTCGCTTTTCACTCTTTCCACAGTCCGGTCTGCGGAACCATCCCTGCCCGAGACGACCCCATCGTCCATCGACTGTTGCGATGATCCGGCAGTATCACCGCTGCCAGACGAAACAGCTCCGCAGGTCCCTGATGTCCCGTCCCCCGTTTCCACGGTTCCTCCCCCGCCCCAGCCTTCCCCCAGCCCCCCCAGCCCGCAGGACTCGCCCTGCCAGCCGCCGCCGGCACCCTGTTCCCACGACCCTGAACGTCCGTCTTCCCAATCATCGATCAAGGCCGAGAACCCGTCTTCACATCTCTCTGATGGGAGACTGCTCGCAACTCGGCCTGAAACGGTTCCGACGCGGCCTCTGGTTCCCTGGGATGGAACGG
>CAZIJS010000073.1:11226-17333 GCA_964539505.1 uncultured Myxococcales bacterium | reverse complement strand
GCGGTTTTGGCAAAGGCCTTTCGGTCGAACGGGAAACGCACGTCTTCGATTCGACGTTCCTCGAAATCTACGACGAACTGTTCATCGAGAGGGTCCAGTTTGCCCGTCTCGCCCCGAATTTTCATTTCGTAGAGGCCAGGCGGCAGAGCGCGGATTCTTTCGATGTGCTCGATGATGGCACGGTGTTCCTTGCGGGCCACTTTGGCGGACACGAAGATGCCCAGGTGGCCGATGTGAGGATTGAGGAGATACACGATGCGCTGTCCCGCGCGTTTCAGGTCGTCGATATCTTCGTAGACCTCTGAAATCCAGTTGAGTGCCTGGTGGGGTGGACTGATGTTGTCGCCGCTCGATGCGAAGATGACGAGTGGATCGTCCATGTTGCGCATGTCCACATGGTGGTGTGCGCTCAGGCGCAACTTGCCTGCCTCCAGTTTGTCTCCAATGAAAAGGTTGTCTACGATCCAGAGGATTTCTTCTTCGTTGAGAAAGTAGAAGCCCGTCCACCACCGCTCGAAATCCAGGTATCTGGGGCGCTCGCTGTCCACCTTGTCGAAGAGTCGGTACTCCTTTTTCCAGAAAGTGTTGGCTGGATTGAGACTCTCGAAATTCATGACCAGGTAGGCTCCGTCGAAGAGACCCATGCCGAGGTCGCAGAGCAACCTGGTGGCCCAGGACCCACCCACGAGCCCACCTGTGACCCGCATGGGGTTCACGCCTGCATCGCCGGCCCAGTAGGAGAGCGGTGCACCGTTGATCACGATGGGGCCGGTGACGTCGGGCCGGTCCGCTCCCAGCATGGCCACGGCCCAGCCCGCCTGGCAGTTTCCGTATACCATGGGCCGTTCCAGGTCAGGATGGCGGCGATAGACCTCTTCGATGAAGCGGACCTGGGCCAGCTCCACGTCTTCGATGGTCTGACCTGGCACGGGGTTCGGTGTGAAGACCACGAAGTAGACGGGGTGGCCTTCGAGCAGGCCCATCCCCACTTCGGAGTCCTGGCGAAACCCACCGATTCCCGGCCCATGTCCCGCCCGCGGGTCGATGATGACCATGGGCCGGTGGTTTGGCGCCGGCTCCCGACCGTCTGGTGGAATGATCCGGAGCAGGAGGTAGTTTGCCGGCCTTTCGAAGGTCCGGGCATCCAGGATGACCTCGTAGTCATAGTCGAGGAGCGGTGGCATGCCCGCCTCGTAATGGGCGAGCATGTTGTTTCCTCGTTGGCGCAACGTGTCCATGAAAAGAACCCATCGTTGGACGAGGTCGTTTCCGTATTCGAGGGCCTGGCGGGACAGGTTGCCCAGCGTGTCGGCTGCGAGCTTGGGAGTAAGCCCGAACCAGGAGAGTCCTATCCAGTCGTTGAGAGACTCTAAGAACATGTCCATTGGGGAGGCATCGAGTCGAAGGCCCTCAGGTCCTCTGGGCAGGGATCGAACCAGGTCGGCCATGGCCTCGGTGGTGCGGGCGTTGAAGCGATTCCATTGCTCCGTCCAAAACAGCGGAGACAAGAGTTCCCCGGACGGGATGCCCGTCGGGTGGGCCGCACCGACAGGATCGGGAGGTTTTTCCGGAAAATCCGGTTTGCGGGGACTGCTCATCATTGGATCCCACAGCCGGAACCAGTCGTCCATAGCATTGGTCCACAGTGCAGTCACAGGCGGAGAGCCCATGGTGGCGGTCGTCACGCCGTTTCGAAACAGGTCCTGGAGATGCTTGGCCCAGTCGCCGAAGGGTTGCATCCAATCCAGGGCCGCAAAATCCGGCTGGCCGGCGTTTTCACGTTCGTCGACAGGCTTGGCGCGGCTGCTTGAACCCCTGCTTTTTCGAGTCGTGGCTTCTTTTCGGGCCGTTGCATCGCGGTTTTTCCTCCCCTTCTCGGGTGCGCTTTTCGATGCAGACGATTGGGGGGTTGACCGACCCCTTTTGGCCTTTTTTTGTGGCATGAATTTTCCCTCCCCGGCCTGTCGACCCGTTTGGAAAAGGGACGGATCGACACGAAAGTTTTTTTGTAGGATATTTGACGATACACCCATGACTGGTCCGGTCAACGATGAATTGTCGAAATGGAGAGTCATTGTTTGGGCTTGTTGGGCAAAAACCCTTTCCTTTTTGCATTGATGTTCGATTCCCGCTCCGTTAAGATACTTCGGCAATCAAGGGCGGATGCGTTGTCGCAGACTCAGCAAGGTGGCCAAACAGGCCGTTTTCTGCTCCGAGGGCTGGGTGTGCACGACGAGGATTTTATAAGAAGTACAGGCATCATGACACATCAATCCGGGACGGTGACGATGGAAGCCAAGAACAAGATTTTCGCGTATCTGGAACGGCTCGAACAAAATCCGGAAGATATCGAGGTGCTCGGCCGGCTCAAGGGGGCGGTGGGGGAGTTGCCCGAGGAGGACCGGACCACGGATCTCTTGCGGCAGTTGACCCTGACGAGAGCCTCTTTGGTGGAACAGGTCGCGCCCGAGATGGCCATCGAGATTCTCGACATCGAGCTGGAACTCCACGACGACGATGCCATTCGAGCCGATCTCATGTCGGAAAAAGCCCGGATTCTCGATGAGGAGATGCTCGACCAGGAAGGGGCTCTCGCGATTCTGGCGACTGCGCTGGAACTCAATCCGAACATGAGCGCAGCCAAGGAGCGGGTCGAGGCCATCGAGACGACGCGGCAGAACTGGGAAAAGATAGCGGCGCATTATCTGGAAAATGCCGAGTCGTCGGAATCCAAGGAACTCACCACCAGTTTGTATGCCAGCACTGCGGAACTCTATGCGAAAAACACAGACGACCATGACAAGGTCGAAGAATACCTGCGAAAAAGTATCGAGGTGGATCCTGCCAACACGAAAGCGTACAGGCACATGGTCCGGCTGTTGAGTTCGGCTGAACGTTGGCAGGATTTGGTGGATTTGCACAGGACCTATGCGGAAGCCGTCACCGAAGAGCGGGCCAAGAAACATGCCTTCCTTGCCGCTGCCAGGGTGCTCGACGGCAAGGTGGGGGACTTGGAAGGGGCCCTGGCCATCTATCGCCGGGTGTTCGAAATCGACCGGCACAGCGAGGCAGCACTGTCGGCCTTGGTGGAGGGATACACCAGAAGTGAAAACTGGGAGGCGCTCGTCTCTGTATATGAGAGCATTTTGCGGGAGAAGGGGCGGGAAACCGACCAGGGAGTGCTCCTTCAAATCGGGATGATTCTTTGGAAGAAAGTTGGGAATCTCGAGGCAGCCGAACCCTATTTCAAACATCTCGGAAAGCTCGATCCCACGTCTGCCGTGGTCTTGGATTTCTACCGAGAATATTTGGGTTCTCTCGGGGACTACAAGAACCTTCTCACCGTGTTGCGCCAGGCCCAGCACAAGACCAAGGACAAAGATCAAAAACTCGCATTGAGCATAGAAATGGCCAAGATTGCCGAGGAGAAACTCGGTGAGGTGGACCGGGCCGTGGATTTCTGGAAGAGCGTGCTGCGTCTGGATTCAGGACAGCAGGACGCCAAGGACGCGCTCAAGAGGCTCTACCGCAAGGGAGAGAAGTGGAATCCCCTCCTGGAAGTCCTCAAAGACGAAGCCGACGGACTGGGTGACGATCAGGTCGAAGAGAAGGTGGCATTGTTGCGAGACATCGCGACCATCTATGGGAAGTTGGGCGTGGAAGTCATGGTGCTCAACACCTACAATGCCATCCTGGCGATTCAGCCAGACAACGAGGAAGTCCTCGAAGCCCTCGCTGCGCGCTACGAAGAGGCCGATCGGGTCAACGATCTCATCAAGATTCTCCACAAACAGGCCTCTGTCGCCCAGAGTCCTTCGGAGAGGAAACGGATTCTCCGACGCATCGCCGACCTCTGGACGGAACGAGTGGGCAACTTTGCCAAGGCCATCGGGCCACTCGAAGAGATCCTCTCCATCGATCCTGCCGATTCTGATGCCCTGGCGGCACTCAAGGAGATTTATTCGAGGCGGCGGAACTGGAAGGCACTCCTGGAACTGTCACAGCGTGAGTTGGACGTGGCCGCGGAAGACGTACGTCCGGCTTTGCTCCGTGACATGGCTACGTTGGCTCAACAGCGCCTGGGCGACGTGCGCAAGTCCATCGCTCTCTGGAACATGGTCCTGGAACAGGATTCGGGGAATGGAGAAGCGTTGGAGGCTTTGGCACAATTGTATCAGAGAGAAAAGCGTTGGCCGGCATTGGCCGAGATCCTGGAACGCAAGGCAGCCAAGGTCACCGACCCCTCCGAGCGTCTTTCATTGCTCGAAACCCTGGGAGGACTCTGGAGCGACAAGATAGGCGGTGGTCCTCGGGCCATTGCCGTGTGGCGCGAGGTGCTCGACCTCAAGCCTGACCATCTCAAGGCCATTCGCGTCCTCAAGAGCCTTTATCTCCAGGAGGGCGATTGGCCGTCTCTCGAAGAGTTGTTCGGGGCGAGGAACAAATGGACTGAACTCGTCGATACGCTCTTGGAAGCTGCGGACCGAACCGACGACGCCGGCGAGCAGGTGCAGCTCTATTTCAAGGTGGCCAAAATCTGGGAAGATCAACTTGGCAAGCCGGACAGGGCCGTCAAGGCCTACGAACGGGTGCTGGCGGTGGAGCCCGGGAATCTGGATGCCGCAAAAGCCCTCGTTCCCATCTATGAAAAAGGGCAAAAATGGCCGAGGCTGGTCTCGACACTCCAGGTGATCCTGGAACACCAAAAAGATACGAGCGAGCGGCTGGAACTGCTTCGGCGCATCTGGTCCACGTATGAGGCCAGACTGGGCGCCAAACTCGATGCCTTCAATTGGTGTGCGAAAGCCTACAGAATTTCGGGTGGAGACAGTGCCATCCAGGCGGACCTGGAGCGACTGGCGGGAGAGGCCCATGCCTGGAAGTCTTTGGTGGACATCTACGCGGAGCGGGTCGAGGCTCTTGAAAATGCTGACGACACGTTGGCCCTGTATCGTCGGATGGCGGAGCTGACCCATCAAGAACTCAACGATCCCGAAGGTGCGAAAGCTTACTATCGAAAGATTCTCGATGCCAACCCGGCTGACGACGACACCCTGACCGCTCTCGAACAAATTCATATCATGCTGGAAGAGTGGGACGACTTGCTTGGAGTCTATTTCAAGCGAGCGGAGTTGGCGGTGGATCCCGAGGAAAAGGTTGCTTACCTGCACAAAGCAGGGACTCTCCAGGAAGACCACATCCAGGACATGGAGGGAGCGGTTTCGACGTACGAATCCATTTTGGAGATTCGTGCTGACGACATGCGCGCCTTGCGTGCACTGGAACGGGTTCAGGAAATCAGGGAAGACTGGAAGGCTCTCGCCGATGTGCTCAACCGCCAACTGGAGTATATCGCCGACAACCTGGACCGCATCGATATTCTTTTCCGTCTCGGGGGCATCCAGAAAGAACACCTGGGCGACAAGGATGCGGCCATGGAGTCGTATCGCGCGATTTTGAGTATCGACCCGTTGCATCGCGCCACCGTCGCGGCGCTGGAGGCGTTTCTCGATGACGAGGAGCGTCGTGTGGCTGCAGCGGAAATCCTCTCCCCGTATTACGAACGCACCGAGTCCTGGACCGAATTTGCCCGGGTGCTAGACATCCTGGCCGCGGTGGCAGAAGACGAGTCTCGTCGCCTGGAACTGCTGAGACGTCTCTCCGAGGTTCAGGCGCGCAAGCTGGGGGATGCCGCGGCGGCTCTCGATGTGTCTCTGCGGATCTTTTCCGAGGATCCGGTGGACGCGGACAACAGGGCGCTGATGCGTGAGCTGGCCGAGGTCCAGGGAGACTGGGATGAAGTCATCGATCGGTACCAGTCCCGGCTGGAATCCGTTTCGGACGATATCAAGCGCGGGTTGGCCATGGAACTCGCTCAGATTTTCGATGAGTCTCTTGGAGACCTGGCCCGGGCCAGGGCGGCGTACGAGAAGGTGCTCGACGTCGATCCGAGCCACGATGCTGCGTTTCAGGCGTTGGACAGAATCCTGGGGGCACTGGAAGACTACGAAGCTCTTCGCGATTTGCTCCACAGGCGAGCTTCGGCCGCATCGACTCCGGAGGAACGCAAGGAACTCCTCTTCCGGGTAGCCGGCATTTGTGAGGAC
>CAZIJS010000073.1:0-11216 GCA_964539505.1 uncultured Myxococcales bacterium | reverse complement strand
GACGGGGCGGTGGACACCTACCGCGAGGTCCTCAATTTCGAGGCCGGCAACGAAGAAGCGTACCAGGCCCTGGAAAGACTCTATGGCGGTCTCGGAAAGTGGACCGAACTGGAACAGCTCTTGGCCCAGGAGTTGGAGTTCGTCACCGATTCCGAAAAAATTGCTGAAATCCAATACAGGCGTGCGCAGATCCAGGCGAAGCATCTTGGCAACGGCGAGGGAGCCGTGGAACTCTTCCAGGAAGTGCTGGCAGCCTCTCCTGAGCATACGGGAGCGGTGGAGGCCATGGAGGAGCTTATCGACGATCCGGCGCTCCGTCAGCGGGTGGCCGGTATCCTGGAACCTCTTTACGAGGAAACGGGCGCAAGAGAACGCCTGGCCCGTATACTCGAAGTGCGTCTCGAAGGATATCGAGACGATCCCCACGGCGCTGTGGGGCTGCTCAAGCGCATTGCCAAGCTGCAATGGGACCTCGGCCAACAAGACGCGTCTTTGGAAACATGGCGCAGGGCGGTCAAGGTCATGCCCTCCGACCCCGAAGTGCGCGAAGAGCTGGACATGTTGGTGGCCGAACTTGGACGCTGGGAAGCGGCTGCGGAAATTTGGCAGGAAGGTCTCGCCGCTTGCGAGGAATCGGACCTGGCGCTTCAGGCCGAGTATCTCTTGAAGTTGGCGAAACTGTATGAAGAAAAGGTCCTGGACCCGGAACGGGCCGCTGCATGGTACGCCAAGTTGCTGGATCTCGACCCTTCCAACGTGGAGACGAGTCGGATGGCGGCGGAGGCGCTGGCCCGGCTTTACGAAACTTCCGGGGAGTGGGCCCGGTTCGTGGAGATTCTTCGGAGGGAGGTGGACTGGACCGACGATCCAGACCAACGCAAGCAATACCTGTTTCGTATCGCGGAGATTCAAGAGCAATATCTCAGCGACGAAGAAGGGGCCGTGGCCACCTACCGAACGATCATGGACCTGGATCCCGAGGATTCCGGTGCAATCGATTCTTTGGAGCGTCTCTATTTCCGTGCGGAGCGCTGGCGGGAGTTGGTCGATATCTTGCAGCGGCGGGCCAATTTGGCCAGAGAGTCCGACGAACGGCGCGCCTTGTGGGCTCGGGTCGCCATGCTTTACGAGGAAGCCATCGAAGATAGGGCTGAGGCCATTCAAGCATGGAACGTGCTCTTGGATGAATCCCCCGACGACCTGGAGGCGATCCGTTCTTTGGCCAGGCTCTATGAGTCTGAAGAACGTTGGCGTGACCTCTATGACATGATGGATCGCGAGCTGGCGCTCACTGAAGATACCCCCTCGCGGGTGGCCATCACGTTCAAAATTGGCCGGATCCTACACCGGAAGCTGAATGATGCCGAGCGAGCCATAGGACGCTACCAGTCTGTTTTGGAGATGGATCCAGAACACAAGGCAGCCAGGCAGGCTTTGGAGGAACTCCTGTCCGACGATGTGTTGGCACTCCAGGCAGCCGAGATTCTCGAACCCATCTACCAGACCGAATCCAACTGGTTGCGTCTCTGCGATATCCATGAACTCAGGGCCAGGCATGCCGCAGATCCCGTCGAAAAGGTGAGTCTCTACATGAGAATCGCCGAAATCCAGGAGACTGGTCTCGATGACTCACGAGGTGCGTTCGATTCCTATGGAAAGGCGCTCATCGAGGCGGTGGGATTGGGTGAAATCGAGCAAATCATGTCGGCGCTGGAGCGACTGACGAGTCAAGACGATCGATGGGCTGACCTCGTCGACATCTATAAGTTGGTGTCCGAGGACGTGATGGATGTGTCGATCCAAGAGCAGATGCGTCTGACCGTGGCGGATGTGGGCAGGCACCGTCTCGGGGACACGGAAACGGCAAAAGAATACTATCGCAAGGTCCTGGAGATCGTGCCAGACAACGAGCGGGCACTCGATGCTCTCGAGTCCCTGTATGCCGAGACGGAGGACTACGAGTCGTTGTTGGACATTTTCAAACGGCGTGCGGAACTCAGTGCCGTGGTTCCGGAAAAATATCGGGATTATCTGGCTCGGGCCGCCTTGCTCTGCGAGGAGGTGCTCGATCGGCCCGAGGACGCCATGGACCTGTGGGAGCAGGTTCTTGGGGTCGTTCCAGGCGATCGCCAGGCTGCAGATGCATTGGAAAAGCTCTACGCCAAGGCAGAGCGTTGGGCAGAACTCGCAGAACTCCTGGAGCGGCGTCTGGGTTTTGCCGACACCATTCAGGAAGCGGTGTTGCTCCGGTTCCGTCTTGGGGAGTTGTGGGCGGACAAGCTCGATGACGCAGATCGGGCGCTGCTCAATTTCAGGGCGGCCCTTGGCGGCGATCCGCGTCATGCCGAATCCATCCAACGAATCGAGGCATTCCTCGATGATCCTGACCGAAGGGGAACCGCAGCAGAGATTTTGGAGCCAATCTATGCCGCGCGGCAAGACTGGGGACGGCTCATCGAGATCTACGAGATTCGCAGGGATGCCACGGACAATCCAGAGGCCAAACCAACTCTCACGCGTCGGATCGCCATGCTTTACGAGGAGCAGATGGAGGACCTGGACAAGGCCTTCGAATGGTACGGGCGCTTCTTTACAGAGAGCCCGGAAGAACCCGGCATCCGAGACCAGCTTACGAGGTTGGCGGGGATCCTGGACCGATGGGCGGACCTGGCCGCTGTCTATGCATCCTATGTCGAAAACGTATTCGACGAAAATGAGACCACACTGGGCGTGGCCAGGGAACTGGCCGAAATTTATGATGCACGCCTCGGGGATGTGGACAAGGCCAGGGAGTATTACCTAAGAGTCATCAATGCGGACAGGACTCAGACCGAGGTTTTCGATGCCCTGGAACGATTGTTGAGTCGGGCGGAACGCTGGAAGGACCTCCTCGACCTGTACGAGGAAGCTGCGGACCATGCCTATGATCCTCAGGAACGCAAGGCCCTGCTTTTCAAGATGTCCCAGATTCACGAAGAGCCGCTCGAAGATGCCGAGAGCGCGGTCGATGTGTACCGCAGTATCCTGGACATGGGGGAACCAGAGCCTCGGGCCGTGTCTGCGCTGGAACGTCTCTTGACGCAACTGGATAAGTGGGCAGACCTGGTGGAACTCTACCACCGGGAACTCGACTACGCGTCGACCCAGGAGGAAATCGCGGAGATCAAGCTCAAGCTGGGAGACATCTACACGAGAAAACTCGATGATGTCTCTGCCGCGGTGGATGCCTATGAAGAGGTGCTGCGCGACGATCCCCGAAACGACCGGGCCTTGGCGTCCCTTGAATCATTGGTACTCAACGAGGAGCACAGATTCCGGATCGCACAGATTCTCGAACCCATTTATCACCAACTCGACGAGTGGAAAAAACTCGTGGTCATCTACGAGGCGGAGCTCGAGTTTATCGAAGACCGGGCCCGCCGGGTGGAAATCTTGACTGAGATTTCGAAGTTGCACGAGGAGCGTGGAGGGGATTACCTGTTGGCGTTCGATGCCATCTCGAAGGCATGGCTCGAGGATGTTTCCGATCGGACAATCCTCGACAAAGTGGAGAACATGGCAGGACAGCTCGGAGACTGGGGGAGGTTTGTCTCCGTGCTCCAAAAAGGGGCAGAGCAGAGTTACGATGCCGAATTGCTCGCCGAGATCTACCGGAAGTTGGCCAAGATTCATGAGCGTGCCCTGGGAGACAAGGAAAAGGCCATCGAGTCCTACAAGAAACTCCTGGAGGCTCGCGAGGAAGACATGGAAGCCCTCGATGCCATGGAAAGGCTCCTTTCCGACATGGGCCGCTTCGAGGACTTGGTTGATGTCCTTTCGAAGAAAGCGGAACTGACCGTCGAACCTTTGGAGGCCACAGAGATTTTGTACAAACTTGCTGAAGTGCAAGAGACGGTCCTTGATCGACGAGAGGATGCCATAGGTACGTGGCGCAAGGTCTTGTCGTTGAACGATTCAGACGAGTTGGGACTGGCGGCGCTCGAGAGGCTCTATATTGCGAATGAATCCTGGACGGATCTGGTGGATATCTACCGGCGTAAAGCGGACCTGACATCAGCACCGGCGGATCGACGGGAAATCCTGTTGAAGCTGGCGTCGGTATTCCGGGACAAGGTGGGAGAAGTGTACGAGGCCGTGGTTGTCTACAATTCCATCCTGGAAATGTTCCCGGAGGATGTCGAGACCATGAAAGCTCTCGACCAACTCTACACCTCCGAAAAAATGTGGCCCGATTTACTGGATATCTTGGAGCGCCGGATTTCCCTGGAGTCGGATCCCGGGGTCTGCAATGAGCTTTTCTACCGGGCGGCAGGGGTGCTCAGCGAGGAATTGGGAGACCTGGACGGCGCCATCCAGAGATACCGTCAGGTGCTCGACGAGGATCCGTCCCATCGTGGTGCCCGCGAGGCTCTCGAAGCATTGGCTGCCAACGAATCGGCCAGGGAGTCGGCTGTGACGGTCCTCGAACCGCTCTTGAAAGCATCCGGCGAATGGGATCGACTCATGGCGCTCTACGAGATGCAGCTCGGAGACGAGACAGATCCAGTGCGTCGTGTGGAGATCCTGGGGAAATTGGCCGATGCCGCAGAGAACGGAGTCGGAGATCTCCAGGCCGCATTCGACGCGTTGGGTCGCGCCATCAAGGAAGAACCTGGAAACGAGACGGTGCAAGGGCATCTCGAACGGCTGGCCATGACCCTCGGTCAGTGGCAAAAACTCGCCGACCTCTACGTGGAGGTGCTCGGCAACGTCTACGAGCCGGAATTGGGAAAGACGCTCAACAAGACAGTTGCCCGGATATACGAGGAGGCGCTCGACGAACCGGAGAAGGCGGCTCAGCGGTATCGTGAGGCTCTCGGGTATGGTGACGACCTGGACGTACTCCAGGCGCTTGATCGGCTCTTGGGGCGGTTGGAACATTGGCAGGAACTGGCCGAGATTCTTCAAAGAGAAGTGGACATGGTCGAGGGTTCTTCTGAGCAGGCCGACATCCTCTTCCGGTTGGGTGAACTGCGGAGAACACAGTTCGACGACAAGCAAGGGGCCATCGATGCATACAACGAGGTGCTCGGCAGGGTGCCGGACCATGCCGGGGCGCTGGATGCTTTGGGTACCTTCCTGGACGACGAAGATTGGGCTATCAAGGTGCTCGATATCCTAGAACCTGCCTACGAGGCGCAGTCGCAATATGACAAGGTCGTTGGCTTGTCACGTCGGCGCATGGCCCTCATGACCGATCCGGTGGATCGGGCCGTTCTCCTGGAACGGATCGCTGAAATCGCAGAGCAGAGACTGTCGGATCCGGCGGAGGCCCTGGGGGCCATGTTGGATGCGCTGCGGGAGAGTCCCTCGGAGTTGCGCTACCTGGACCAGGTCGAGCGCCTGGCGGACTTGACGGGAAGTTGGCAGCGTGCAGCCGAAGGGGTGGCGCAAGTGGTCGAGACATCGCAGGACGAGTCTGTGATCCGCGACCTGTCTCTGCGGACGGCCAGGTGGTTTGTGGATCGACTGACCGACGTGGACCGGGCCGAGGCCCTCTACCGGAAGGTCCTCACAGTGGACGATGCAAATGCGGATGCAGTGGGGGCCCTGGAAGCCATCTACCGGGCAAGGGCCGACATGCAGGGCCTGGTGGCGATTCTGGAAAAGAAGGCGGACTTGACCTACGACGCAGCCGGGAGAAACGCCATTTTGCGCGAGATTGCGCAAATTGCGGAGGAAGTGATCGAAGATCCCGTCAGGGCGGCAGAGGCATGGAAGGCCATTGCCGAGGCGGACATCGGGAATCGGGAAGCTCTCGACGCGTTGGAGCGACTCTATGAAGCATCCGAAAAATGGGAAGACCTTACCGATGTGCTCGAACGCAAGGTGGAGATGACAGACGACCCGGCCGAGATGCTTCGATTGCGTCACAAAGCCGGCCGGGTCTTCCTGGATCGCATCGAGGACTTGGATCGGGCGGTCCAGGTCTTCAAAGATGCACTCGACATTGAACCGGGAGACGAGGAATCCCTGGACGCATTGGAGGCCGTCTACAGTCGCCAGGAAGATTGGAACGAGGTCCAAGATATTCTCCTGCGTCGCATGACGGCGCTCGAACCAGGGGTTGCGCGGGTGCCGATATACGCAAGGTTGGCTCGGTTGGCAGAGCAGCGATTCGAGGATTTTGATGAAGCCATTTCATATTGGCTCCAGATTCTGCAGGTGGACGAGGCCAACGAAGAGGCATACCATGAGCTCTTCAGGTTGTTTCAGTCCCAGCAACGATGGTACGATCTCGCGGAGTCGTATCAGAAATATGCTGCGATTCGCGCTTCTGTGGGGGACGTAGCAGGGGAACTCGAACACCTGGTCAAGGCGGCGGGTATCTGGGAAGAAAAGATCGAAAACCAGGATACCGCCTCCGAGGTTCTCGAAAAAATACTGGAACGCGATCCGCAGCACGTTGGGGCGCTCACTGCCCTGGCCAGGATGTATGAGAACGCCGAGCAGTGGGACCGCTGCCAGGAAGTCCTTGCCCAGGCGGCGGCTGTTGGTGCCACAGGGCGAGATGGGGCGGAGTTGGCCTTCAGAAGGGGTGTGGTGGCTGAGAAACTCGGTGACTCCGCTGCTGCCATGAAGTTCTTCCAGCAGGCACTGGAGATGGATGAGACCCATCCGGGCGCATTGGAGCGCGTGGAGCAGGCAGCCAGGGAAAGGGAAGACTGGAAGAGGGTCGCAGAGGTGGTCCACATCAAGGCGCGTCATGCCGAGGAACCAGGCAAGCAGGTCGAGTATCTCTGCGAGCTCGGGTCTCTGTATGTGGAACATCTCGGGTATCCGGAGGGAGCAGTGCCCTTCTTGCAGCAGGCATTGGAGATTGTACCCGATGACCCGAAGGTCCTCGAACCCCTTGCCAACGCATACTACGAGGCGGGCAACGACGAGGATGCCGGCAGGCTGTATGAGAGTCTCGTGGAGCGTCTTTCCAAACAGCGTCGTGACAAGAGATTGGCGCGGTACTACTCACGGCTGGCTGGTCTCGCCGAGCGAAAGGGAGACAGGGACAAGGCCCTCGAGTATTACGACAAGGCCTACCGAATCGACACGACACATTCGCCCACTCTCGTGGCCCTGGGGCGCTTGTATATCGAGGCCGAAGAGTGGGACAAGGCGCGTCGGATCTACCGATCGATGTTGCTGCAAAACCTCGATGAGAGCGCCACTGGAATGAGTAAGGCCGATGTCTACTATTACTTAGGCCGGATCCACATGGAGACGAATGAACCCAAGAAGGCGAAAAACATGCTCCAGCGTGGATTGGAACTGGATCCCAACCACGAGCAAATCAAGGAACTCATGGCTCGGCTGAGCTAGTCCTTTCGACGCCATTCGGCGGGGCCGACTTTCAGATGCGTCAGGCTCTCCTTTGGGTCACCTGTTTCTCGTTTGGTTTGGCCCGCGGCCTCCAAGGGCTCGGTGGGCACTGTTCCTCGGCGCTGCATTGTGCGTCGGGGCGATACGAGGTTATCATGAAGTCTGTACGATTCATTCTCCTGTCCTTGGTCCTGTCCTTGGTCCTGTCCTTTGCGATGGCGGCCTGCAGTGACGACGACAACGGCACCAGCTATCAAGACGCCCAAGTGTTCACTGATGCGGGGGCGGACGCCATGGTCCAACAGGATGCCGCCCAACTCGATGCTTCGGAACCCGACGGTGGGCCAGGAGAATGCGAGCCGGCCCAGCGATCGTTTTGGGCCTATGACCTGTCGGTGATGCCCCCGCGCTATGTGGAAGTCCCGGCAACCTGTCGTGCTGCGGGGCCGCACAGCCTCATCTATGTCGCCGATGACATCTGGGGAGACTCGGTGGACCAGGGTGAAGTCGACGACCTTCTCAATGGTTTCGAAGACGAGACTCCCGCCGATCCTACCAAGGGGATCTACGAGATGACCACCGGCACCTTTGGTCCACCGTCCGACATCGACAACAACGGCAAGGTGATTCTTTTTGTCTTGGAACTCAAGGGGTACCAGGGGTATCAGTTCGACGGCTTCATTCGGAGGGAAGACGTCCTGGGGGGCAACTATTCGAACCAGGCGGAGATGGTCTATGTCGACGGCGTGCGAAACGACTTGGGTTCCCCGTACCTGCTTGGGGTGATCTCGCACGAGTTTTTCCACATGATCCATCTCAACTACGATGAAAACGAGGACCATTGGCTCGACGAGACCCTGGCTGAATCTTCCATGGTGCTTTGCGGCTACTATGGAGATTTGGAGACCTGGGTCGCGAATAACTATATCAAGGGAACCAACACGAGCTTGATGGACAACAGCGAACAATACAACTACGGAGCGGGCTTTCTCTTTGGTGCATACATGCTGGAACGGTTCGGCCCTGATTTCCTGGGCGCCTTGGTCGCAGATCAGAACAATGGCGCAGCCTCCATCGAGGAAACCATGGCGGCCCAGGGGGAAGCCATCACCTTCGATGATTTTCTGGCCGACTGGGCTGTGGCCAACTTCCTGGACAATCCCGTCGTGGGAGAGGGCCAATACGGATACGAGGCCTTTGACGTGCCTCCGGTCTGGCTGAACGGAAACTACCAGCCGGGCGAGTCTACGACGAGCAAAACCGTGCAGCCATCGGGTGTCGTGTATCTCAACCTGGATGTCTCGAACCTCCCGGCCGACTCCACGGTCGAAGCGAGTGTGGATACCACCGATTGGCAGGACCTCGCGATTCGGATGGTCCTGTTTTCCTCCTCGGATCCGGATCAATCACGGGTTGTCACTGGAAACCTCACCGCTGCCGAGTCCACGGTTACGGCGGAAGGTGTGGGCGGAAGCTTCGATCGAGTCATCTATGTCCTGGTCAATACAGGCACCACGAGTCTCACCGTGAATTCCATTCACTTCGCGGTGCAGTGAGGTCCTCCATGCAAGGTCGTAGAGTCTTGTTTTATGATCCGAACCCCAAAGCTCGCAGGATTGCCGAGCGCGCCGTGGCTGCCACCGGGAGCGAACTCGTCGTGGCTGGAGATTGCCAGGAACTCTTCGACCGGGGAGACATCGAGGATTTTGATCTGCATGTCTGGCATTTCGAGCCGCACCACCAGGATGTGGACGAATGGCGTCAACTCCTGGATCGCATCGAAAAAGCGTTCCCTCGAACCAAGACGGTTCTCCACATTTCAGAGTCGGTGAGCAGCTATGTTCCGCTCATGATTTCGCATCCATCGATCAGGCACCTCATTGCCAAGACGGACCAGCCCCTGGACATCGAAGAACTCATGGTGACGAGCGAAAAGCTGCTTCGAAACGACCTGTTCGGTATGGAAAAATATCTCCTGTGGGGATGCGATCCCCGAGTGGTGGAAATCACGGACTCGCGTGACAAGGCTCTCTACGTGCGTGAAGTGTCTGAGTTTGCGGTCGGGCTCGGATTGGGGGATCGGATTATCGAGATGCTCGAGACGGTTGTAGACGAACTCGTTGCGAACGCCATTTTCGATGCGCCGCTCGGATCCGATGGCAAGCCCAGGTATGCGCATCTCGACCGACGCGAATCCGTGGTTCTGGAAGAGTCCGAACGGGCGACTCTTCGATATGCATCGGACGGGAGGTATTTTGCAGTATCCGTATCGGATCCCTTCGGTGCCTTGACGAGAGACACGGTGGTGGGCTACCTGGCTCGTTGTCTCAAGAAGGGGCCGGAACAGATTCTTCATGAGTCAGGCGGGGCTGGTCTCGGGTTGTTCCGGGTGCTCAACGCCTTGAGTAAGTTCGTGGTCAATATCGATCCAGGGCGGCAGACCGAGGCCATTGGTCTGGTGGACCTCCGGGTGAGCATGCGGGAGATGCGCAGCCGACCGAAGTCGCTCCACGTTTTCGTGGCCGAAGAAGGGGAGAACGCATAACGGATGGAGGGTGGAGGGGGATACCCCGTATTTCCGCAAAGGTGAGGATTGGAGGAGAGGATGAAGAGACCTGACATGGGCTTGACCGTGGAGCGGACGGAGAGCCGGGAGGGAACGAGGATCATTCTGGAAGGCGTGGTGGATGAATTTGCAGACCTCCAGTTTTTTGCCCACCTCAGTGGCCGGGTGGACGTGGACCTGCGGGGCGTACGGCGGATAAACTCTTTTGGAGTCCGGACCTGGGTGGACGCGGTTCGTACCATCCCTGATGCTGCAGATGTCCGGTTCGTGGCGCTTTCTCCGGCCTTGGTGGAGCAGACGAACATGGTTCGAGGTTTCCTCGGACGCGGCACCATCGTAAGCGTCATGGTGCCGATGATTTGCGAGACATGTGACGCACAGGCTTTGTTCGAAGCGCAGGTGGCAGATCTGCATGAGCACAGTGGCGCGCCTGGGGCTCAGCCTTGTCCGGAATGTGGCTCTGCCATGGTGCTCGATGATCTGCCCGACCAGTATTTTGCATTCCTGGACGAGTAGTCCCAGCTCTAGTTTCGGAGTCGAAATCACATCGAAAGGACATGGAGGGGGGTGCGAAGTTTTCCGGTCCAATGCCGCAAAGGGACAAAAATGCGAACCCACCTACCTCCTATTTGGAGCGGCGCGGTTTTCTTGGCACGCCGACGAGTCTCTTACGCCTCTTGCCCCGTTTCAGTCTGCTCAGCCTGTTGAAGGCGGCTCGCGGGATGCGGGAAGCAAAGGGGCTGCGGCGTATCCGCTTGTGTCTCAGATCGTCGATGTCGTAAGATTGTTTGACCTTGTCGACCATGTCCTGAATTGAGGGATCGTCGGCAATATCTTTGTCCAGGCCAATGACCTGGGCCAGAAGGAAACTGCCCGAGGCCTTCCTCTCCAAGGCTTTTTTCAAGCTTGTCATCATGCGCTTGACAGCCTTTTTCAGGTTGTCCACCCGCCGTTGGTAGCGGCCTCGTTGTGGTCCGGAAACGCGCTGTGCGAGGGATTCGTAGCGCCTCCAGGTGCCCAGCATACGTTCTATCCTCGTCTTGGTGGACAGGATGCTGCTAAAGTCCTCGAACTTGAGCGATCCTCCCACCACGTGGAGTTCTGCCAGGCCGATGTGTTTGCCCCCTGGTGGGACCGCCAGAATGTATGTCTCGCCGGCTTTTTGCGGCCTGAGCAACCAGGCACCCCTGCCAGTGACCACAGCCAGGTCGATCCCCTTGATTTTTCCAAGAATCTCTCGGGCCTTCGTCATATCCATGGCTGCCGCGAGGCTGACGAATTGTCCGCCCTTCTT
>CAZIJS010000072.1:0-17364 GCA_964539505.1 uncultured Myxococcales bacterium | reverse complement strand
GTCGAATTTGTAGCCGTGCCAGGGGCAGCGCAAGGCGCGGTCTTCGATGCTTCCCTGGTCCAAAGGGCCTCCTTGGTGGGGGCATCTGTGATCGAGAGCGCCCGCTCGTCCCTGGACTTTCGAGACTGCCAGGATGCTGGACGCCACCTCGACCTTGCGCACCTCCCCCTCGGCGATATCCTCGGTCGATGCGATCTTGTGCCAGGCCTTGTCCTCGGCCTTGGTGGCTCGACGAGCGGCTGCGGCGATGGTCTTGGCTTCGTCGTCTTTGAAGCCGGCATACCAGTGGGAACAGATGGCCCGGTTGTCGAAAATCGTGATCCGCAGGCCGCGGTAGCTGTCGCGTCGATCGGGAAGGCGGTTGGGGGATCTTTCATCGCTGAACCCGACGCTTACGTGCGAACCATCGCAAAACGGCTTGTTGCGGGAGGCTCCGCAGCGACAGAGGAATGCCGGCTCTCGTTTTTCGATGAAATCCCTGCGCGAGTTTGTCAGGGCCATGTCGCCCGTCGCCTTGAGCGGCCCGTTCGATGTTGGTTCGATCCGGGCGCTGTTCCCATCTGTTTTTTGTTTTTTCGTCATGTCGTCTCCGAAGTTTTGGACTGTTCGATGTGTCGAGATCCGCCACCAAGACATGCATCGACTTCCCAGATCCTCTTTGCGATGGAGAATAGACTCAGCATGGCAAGATGTCCCATTTTCTCTGATGGCAAGATGTCCGATGTTTATCTGCAAAAATCGGGATTGGGTTGGCCCATACTTTTTGCCGCCAGTTGCACACCTCGGTTTGACAAGGCCTGGGCGCTTTTCTATACCAAGGCCGGCTCAGGACCCGGGATCGGAGAATGCCTGGTCATCGTGGGCGTTTTTGCACAGGCGGTTGCAACAGGCAAAACGGCCGGGTCCGGGAGGTGTGATGTCTCATGGGTAGCGCAACCATCGTGGTGGTGGCTCTGGTCGTCTATGCCTTGTTCTATCGAACATACGGCCGGTGGCTCGAGCGGAAGGTGGTGGTGGCCGATCCAGACAGACCCACCCCGGCCCATTCCCTGCGGGATGGGGTGGACTACGAGCCGGCGCATCGTGCGGTGTTGTTCGGCCACCATTTTGCGTCCATTGCGGGTGCCGCACCCATCGTGGGGCCGGCCGTGGCCATGGCATGGGGCTGGCTGGCCGGGCTGCTCTGGGTGATCGTGGGCAATGTGTTCATCGGGGCCGTGCACGACTATCTCTCGCTCATGGCTTCGGTACGTCACGACGGTCGGTCCGTGCAGTGGGTTGCCGGCCGGGTCATCGACCGCAAGACCGGCTACTATTTCGCCTGGTTCATTTTTTTCGTGCTCGTGCTGGTGGTGGCGGCGTTCACCGCCATCGTGGGCGGGGTGTTCACCAAGACGCCCGAGGTGGCCACTTCCTCTTCCACGCTCATCCTGTCGGCGCCGATCCTCGGCTTACTCATTTACCATACGAGGCTCGGGCTGGGGCTTTCCACGATCTTCGGCCTGCTCTTCATTGCAGGAGCAATGACCCTGGGCTTCGTGGTGCATCTTTCCCTGCCCTATGATGTCTGGATGGTCATCCTTTTCATATATATCGTGGTGGCGGCATCCCTTCCGGTCACCGTGCTCCTCCAGCCCAGAGACTACATGAACTCCTGGCTGCTCGTGGTGGGGCTGGTGGTGGGCGCCGCCTCGGTGATCGTGGCCCGCCATCCCCTGGAACTGCCGGCCTGGAGCCGGTTCTCAGCCTCGGTGATCACGTCCAAGACGCCGTTTTGGCCCGTGATCCCGCTCATCATCGCCTGCGGGTCCCTGTCGGGGTTCCATTCACTCGTGGCTTCCGGGACCACGTCCAAGCAACTCGACAGCGAGAAGGACGGGCTTTTCGTAGGCTATGGCGCCATGTTCACCGAAGGCCTGTTGTCCTCCATCGTGATCGCCGCCATCGCCGCGTTCGGATACGAGGCCTTGCGGATGGGCGGAACGCCCCTGGCCGAAATTCCCAGGACCGCCTCGGAGTTTGGCGCCCAGTACGGGCACCTGATCAGCAAGTACATGGGCGGGCGCAGCGGTCCGGTACACATGTTCGCGCACAGTTACGGCCTGGCGGCCGAGGAGGCCTTCGGCCTGCCGGCTGCCACGATTTCCATCATGGCGGCGCTCTGGGTCTCGGAGTTTGCCATGACCACGTTGGACACCTCGAACCGGATTGCGCGATACACCTGGACCGAACTCGTCGAACCCTTGCGGTCGAGACGTGCGGGCCTGCACCGCATCCTGTCTTCCCGGCTCTTCGGTGCCACGCTGCCCGCGCTGCTCGGCGTGGGACTGGCCTGGTCGGGCGGCTACCGGATGCTCTGGCCCGCTTTTGGGGGCGCCAACCAGATGCTGGCCTCCATCGCGCTGTTTACCGTCGCGGCCTGGGTGGTCCGGGAGGGCAGGGTGCGGGCCTGGCCTGTGTTGGTCCCGGCGGTGCTGCTCTGGATCACCGTGACGGCCGCCCTGCTGTGGTATCTCTTTGTCGCCGTGCCCGTCCAATGGGAGAAAAATCACATCCAGGCCGTCCTGGTGGGCGGACTGATGGTGCTCATGCTGCTTCTCAACTTTGGATTGCTCTATGTGTTCGGCAAGAAATTCAGGAAGGGGGGGGCTGGACAGGAACCTGTCGGTGGCGGCGCCTCCGGCCCGGACGGGGAAAACCAGTGAGTTGGGACAGGCTGCGTGCGTTCTTTTCGGCACTGCGCGATCTGGCGGCCCTGCAGGCGACTCATCTGGCCGACATGGAGCTTGCCGAGTTGGAGCATTTCTTCACCCTGCTCGTGGCAGGTCCCATGGTGGGACTGCCCACCATCCAGCCGGCGGTGAGCCTGGAATTGCTCGCGGACATGGAGTCGGAGTTGGAAGAGTTCCTGCGGTCCAGTATGTGGCTCGACGACATGCTGGGCACGATTGCAGGCAACCTGGACGTGACCTGATGAGTCTTGGCAGGGATGACAGCGAACCGATCCGGCAAGGTCGGACCAGCGCAGTCTTTTTCCTTGGCAAAGGAGGAGTGGGCAAGACCAGCCTGTCTCTGGCCTCTGCATTGGCCTTCGATGCGCTCGGCATTCCCGTGGCCGTGGTTTCCCTGGACCAGGCCCACAACCTCCTGGACCTGGCGGGATTTCGTTCAGGGCCGGGCCGCAGGCAACGGATCGGGGCAGTGGAACTGGTCGAGGTGGACCTGAGCGAGGTGCTCGATGTCGAGGTGCGCAGGGCCAGGTCCGGAATCGATGCCGCATACGGCCATCTTCGTTCCCTGGGCCTGGATTCTGTCCTGGACCTGGTGGGCCGCTCCCCTGGCATGATCGAAACCGCGGTGCTCTCCCATCTCGACGGGATTCGGACCCAGCCCATGGGCAAGGCTCGGCTCGTCCTGGTGGATATGCCGCCCACCGCCCAGGCTGGGCGCATTCTGGATCTGGCGGGTCTGACCAGGCGCTGGCTCGAACAACTCCAGGAGCTCAGGCGCAGGATCGTGTCGTTGCGTGACTCGGTGGGCCGTCTGCGAGGTGCACGGGCGCGGGGACCAGACAAGATCCTTGGCCGCATCGAATCCCTGTTGGAGCGGTACCGGGCCATGGAACAGTGGATCGAACGAGACTGTGCCTCGGTGATCGTGGCTGGTTCGGCCCAGGTGACGGTGCGCGAGGCCGAAATCGCAGCAGCCCGGCCCTCGGCCCGAAGACTCCTGGTCTGGAACAAGGGCCGATTTTCCGGCAAGCTTCCATCCACCCTCCGGCGCATCGAGCAGGTGTCCATTGCAGACCTTGGACCGAATCCAAGCCTTGACCGGCTCGCAAGCGCCGGGCGCCCGTTGGCCGGGCAGTTGGCCCTGATGCTCGGGCTGGACAGTGACATGCCCGAATCGGAAAAATCGTGATGACCTGGTATCTCTGGGCCATGATTTTTGCAGGCCTTGCCCTGGCCCTCGCCTACCAGCGAGGCAGGAAGGTGAACCTGGCCTTGATACATCGGGTCAGCGAGGCCTTGGAACGGGCGTTCGAACCAGACGACAAACTCTACACTTGGATCGGCGGCCTGGTGGGCTTTCACGCCAAGTACCATTTCGAGTCAGGGCCGGTGGAACGCATCGAGGCCACCGTGACTCTGCTGCCGCGCCATTCCCCGCTCTTTATGCCGATTTCCTGGCTCCTGTTCCGGTCCGACCGGCTGTTTCTCACGGCGTTTCTGCGAGAGCCTCTCCGTGGAGAATGGCACGTGATGACCCGCAGTAGACTGCGGCGCCTGAGCAGGGAACTGTCTGCCCGCAACCTGGAGCAACAGGACTTTCCCGAGCCGGTGGAGGGTGATTTCTTGCTCCTCGCCCCAAGAAACGGGCAGGGCGAACGAGCCGGCGAGGGACCCGATGACCTGGCTTCTGCCTTGGCGCGTCTGGTTGCATCGCAGGGTCCGGCTGCAAGGCGCCTGGTCCACCTGGCCTTGGTTCCAGATCGTCACACCGTGTTTTTGTTCCACCGCGGCCTGGACTCGGTGGAGGCTGCAGCCCGTTTGCTCTTGGCCGTGGTCAGTCTGGTTGGGGCGGCATCCGACGATTGACGGTCTCGTCTGGCGCGCGTTTCACGGGCCCGGGGGGGCTCGATGACCGGGGCTGCCGGGATGAGGTGCCCCATCGAGGGGGGCTATTTTGCCTTGTCACCGGGGTTTTGTCTCCAGACGAAACATGGTTATAGTGCGGTCTGGTGCCGGCGGTTCCAGGATTGGTCCTGGTCGCTTTGTCCTGTCATTGAAGTGAGGCGATGCTCTCAGACCACGTGCCGCGATTCTTTCTCGTCTTGGTGTTGCTGTTCCTGTCGGGTTTCTTCTCCGGCTCGGAGACGGCACTCTTTTCCCTGGGCGCGGTCCAGAGAAAGCGCATCGGGATGGGAAAGTCCTCGGTGGACCGGGCGCTGCGCTGGCTGCTGTCCCAGCCTCGAAGGCTCATTGCCACGTTGCTCGTGGGTAATGAACTGGTAAACATCTCGATTTCCACGGTGGTGGCCGGTCTGACCCACGACGTGGCTGCCACGGATTCGGCCCTGGGCCAGACGCTCTGGTCCATGGCGGTGGTGGTGCCGTTGGTGTTGCTGCTCGGGGAGGTGACGCCCAAGACCATCGCCATCAAGGCGCCGGAGGCATGGTCCCGGGTGGTGGCAAGGCCGCTTCGGCTGTTTGCCGGTCTCATCACGCCGCTTCGGTGGGCGGTGCGTTCTTTTGCCGACACGGTGATCAATCTTCTGGGGGGGCGGCCGCCGCCCAGGGAGCGGCCGCTGCGCGAGGACGAATTTCTGGCCCTGGTGGAGCAGGGTTCTGAAGAGGGGGAACTCGATGACGAGGAAAAGGACATCATCGAGAACGTGTTCGAGTTCGGCGACCGGACCGTTGGAGACATCATGACGCCGGCCGAGCGGGTCTTTGCCTTGTCGGTGGACGAGTCGCTCGACGAGATCGTAGACGAGATCGTGGCCCACGGGTATTCGCGGGTCCCGCTCTTCGAGGGCACGAGGGATCACGTGGTGGGCACACTCTATGCCAAAGACCTGGTGGGTTACGGTTGGGCCGAGGACCTGGCAGAAAAGAGCCTTTCCGACTTGCTCCGCGACCCCTTCTTCGTGCCCAAGACCACCAAGTGCTCCCGGCTCTTTCGGGAGTTTCGCGAAAAACGCATCCACATGGCCGTGGTGGTAGACGAGTACGGATCCATGATCGGCCTGGTCACCATGCAGGACCTGCTCGATGAGCTGTTCGGCGAGCTGCGGGATGAAGATTCCCAAGTGATCGATCTGACTGGTCTGGAGGGTTCGAAAAGTCGCGGCGGCTTGCATGGCGGACGCAGTGGCGGGCAGACGGATTCACAGGGGAGGCGGTCATGACCACCCTGGTGCTCGTGGTTCTCGTCTGCGTACTCCTGGAAGGGTTCTTTTCGGGTTCGGAGATCGCCGTGGTGTCCGCAGACAGGGCCCGGCTGTCGGACAGAGCCGCCCAGGGAGACAGTGGAGCGGCGTTGGCGCTTCGGCTCTTGGCCGACCCCAAGACGCTTCTCTCCACCACGCTGGTGGGCACGAACCTGTCGGTGGTGACAGCCACGGTGGTGGCGACCCTGTATTTTCTCGATGCGTTTCGAGGACAGGGAGAACTCTACTCGCTGGCCGTGATGTCTCCGACCCTGCTCCTTTTCGGTGAGGTGGTTCCCAAGTCCTTCTTCCAGCAGCATGCCGATTACCTGGCCACGAGGGTGGTCTATCCCTTGGTTGTGTTTCGCTGGATCTTTGCGCCGATTTTGTTGGTGGTGCGCACGTTCGCTGGGGTGGTGACCAGGGCTCTGCGCGTGGAACGAGACGAAACTTTCGTCACCCGGGAAGACCTCCAACAGCTCATCGACCATGCGGCCAGAGAGCGCGGCGGCGAGATCACCAAGGGCGAGGCTGAGATGATTTCCAACGTGCTCGCCGTGGAAGACCGGATCGTAGAGCAGGTGATGATTCCTCTCAGCGAGGTCTGTTCCATCGACGTTGAGGATACGGTCATCGGTCTGATTGACCTGGTGCGCGAACGCCGGCACACGAGGATTCCCGTGTACGAAGATCGCATCGACAATATCGTCGGAGTCGTCCATGCCTTCACCTTGGTGGACCTGGACCCATCCCAGGTTTCGATCAGAGACCTCATGCAGCCCGCGGTGTTCGTGCCCGAGACCCAGCCGGTCCTGGACCTGGTCAAGCAACTTCAAAAAATCGGGCGGGACATGGCGGTGGTGGTCAACGAATACGGCGGTGCCGAAGGCGTGGTGACCATGGAAGACGCGCTCGAAGAGATCGTGGGCGAGATCGAGGACGAATACGACACGAACCTGTTTGTCGTCCGCCAGGACGGACCAGGTGTCTACCTGGTCGAGGGGCGGGTTTCCGTGGAATACCTCAACCGGCGCCTGGGTCTGAAGCTGCCGGAAGGCGAAGACTACGAGAGTGTGGCCGGGCTGATTCTGGATCAGACGAAACGCATTCCCGTGGAGGGAGAGCGCATCGTGGTGGCCGGGGTGGAA
This sequence comes from uncultured Myxococcales bacterium, assembly GCA_964539505.1. Classification (GTDB taxonomy): domain Bacteria; phylum Myxococcota_A; class Polyangia; order HGW-17; family SLPX01; genus CAZIJS01. The sequence continues at coordinate 10,284 of CAZIJS010000072.1, read as the reverse complement.
CTCGAGGTTTCGAAGGTCTCCGACCGGGCCATCCTGGAGGTCCGCATCCACACGGGCAAGGTTGGCCGGCGGCGGTGACCGGTGTTGTCTTGGTCAGTCATCGGCTCCGTTGCTCTCATCCACTTTCACCACGAGCATGGGACAGGGAGCCAGACGAAGCAGCCTTTCTGCCACCGAACCCAGCAACCTGTCTACGAAGCTGTCTTCGCCCTGGGATGAGAGGACGATGAGGTCGGCGGCGTCCTCTCTGGCTGTGGCCACCAAAGTGTTGGGTACGGGGCCCCGTCCCAGCCTGAGTCGCACCGGGACCTGGTCTCCAAACAGCAGGCGGGCCTCTCGTTGGAGGAGATCCAGCTTGGGTGCCAGGTTCTCGTCCGCCTTGGCGGCGTCGGGAGGGATGAGTTCGACGTCGTGTTTGTGTGCTTCGATCACGTTGGTGAGCAAAATGTCCGCACCGGCTTCCTGCGCCATGTGGAGCGCGATGGACGCCGCCTTCCTGGATGCTGGAGAAAAGTCGGTTGGATAGAGGATGCGTCGCAGGAGCATCTTGCCTTCCTGGTCCACGAAGTCGCGTTCTCGTTCGTTGACCACCAGGACGGGGAGGTCTGCATATTCCACCACTTTTTCGGTGACACTTCCGAGAAGGACATAATTGAGCCCGGTTTTCCCGCTGGTGGCCATGACGATGAGATCGATGTCTTCTTCCGAGGCATAGTTCAAAATGGCATCATAGGGGGACATGGAGCGGCGCAGGGCGGTGCGGACGGTCACGGCGCTTGGGACCAGGCGTGCGGCATGGTCGTCCATTTGTTGCTTGAGTTCGGCCTCCAGGCTCTTGAACGCTTCCTGCAGTCCATCCAGCACACTTTGCGCCAGCATGGGGTCATAGCCGTGCAGGGTGAGCACGTGCAAAATGTGCAGTTCCGCTCCTGTGTGCTGTGCCAGGGCCGATGCGTATCGCAGGGCGCCCCTTGCCTGACCGGACAGGTCGGTGGGCAGGAGAATCTTTTTCGGAACCGTGGGGGTCTTGGCCATGGCGATTTCCTCCAGTGCGTTCGATCCTATCGTACCTTTCGGTGCAACGGAACTGTATCACCGGAAAACCTGGATGCAAGGCTGCCGGCGGCAGCCACCGTCTTGTTTCGTAGTCTCTCGATATGCCCGTGATCTGGATATGGCCCGTGACCCGGCGGGTCTTTTGTGGTACGGGCCATGAGACGACTGGTGCCACAGATCGTTGTCTCGACGAGCCGTGACACTGTGCCTCCAGAGGGGCTGCTCGGTCGAGACAGGCGGTCCGGACACATGCAGAAAGATGACAGGAGTGACGAAGAGCATGGCTGAATCGAAAAAGGATTGCCTCCTGGTGGCCCTGGGAACCCGGGATGGGAAAACCTTGACCAGGGGACATTTCGGAGATTCTTCGATTTTTCTCATTTATGAGCTGTGCGAGGGGGCTGAGCCCCGCTTCATCGAAGATCGGTCCAACATGCCGTACGAAGAGAAGGGTCACGGCGATCCCGGCAAGGCCAGACTCATGGCGGGCATCATGCGAGACGTGGATGTCTTGGCCGGGCGGATCTTCGGGCCGAACATACAGCGCATGCTCCAGCGGTTCGTGGCGGTCCGGGTTCGCGTCGATGTGGTCGACGAAGCCCTGCCTTTGCTGGTCGAGGCTCTGCCCTTGCTTCGGCAGGCCCAGGAGACTGGGCCGGGCAGAGACCTCATTGTGCTTCCCAGGGGGGCGGAGAAAGGGAGCGCGTCCTGAGTCATCCTGTTCCAAGGGAGCGGCTCGTTGGTGTGACAGAGCTTGACCCAGACCAGCGCGCCTCTTTATGATGCCGAAAACATGGTTTGCCGGCGCCGGCGGTCCTGGTTTTTGGTCCATGGAGTCTCGGGGCCGGCTGTGCCTCGTCGAGCGGCCAAGGAGGCGGTGTTCGATGTGATTGCCTCGTTGTTTTCGCGTTTCCATGCTGGCCGCTGGGAAGGAAAGGTCGTTTCATGCAGGAAAGGTTACGGACCATCCGGTCCTCGGCATCTGTCGCGAGTAGGGGGCTGAGGTCCAGGCATGGTGGCGGGAGGCTGTCCCATGTGACGGCATGGGGAAGGCGGTTGGATGGAGGAAACCTGGGGCCCGGCCTGGTGCCCCGATACGTTGGAACGTGGTTGTTCGTGGGGTGGTTGGTCCTGGGGCTGCTCCAGGTGTCTTGCGCGGTTCGTCGTCCCGCGGCGCCGGGGCGCCCGGTGCTCGATGCCTACCTGCATGCCTTGGAGGCCAATCAGCCCGACCGTGTCTACGCCATGATGGATGCTGCGTACCGCAAGAAGGTGTCTTTGGAGCTTTTCAGAAAGTTGTGGAAGACCTATCGGCCCGAGCTTCAGGCCGAGGCCAAGGGGATCCGGCGCCTCCTGGAGCATCCAGAGGCCTCGAAAAAGACGGAAGGAAAGAAGCCCGCTGTGGACCTGGTCGCCCAGGGGGCTTTTCCCGGCAGAAGGCCGGTGGTCCTGAGCTGGCAGGATGGGCATTGGGTGGTTGCCGCCGGCCCTGGGACCGAATTGGCGGGTGGGGGCATTGTGGGGGCGCTTTTGATGTTGGTCAAGGTGGTCGAGGCCAGGAACTTTTCGGGTTTTATGGCCATGCTTTCAGACAAGAGCCGTGAGGCTTTCTGGCGTGGTGTGTCGGATCGGCTCACCAAGCTCAAGACCTGGCTGAGTACGGCCAAGATTCAGGCTCAGGGAGACCGTGTCCGGATCTATTACGGTTCGGCGTCCCACATAGACCTGGTGCGGGAAAAAGGGCGTTGGCGCATCGAGGATTTCAACTAGAAAGCCTGCGAGGTCGATTCTCGACTCGGCGCAGGCCGCCGACAGTGCGCTTTTGGCCCGTTTGGCGATCCCTCGGCGGGAGAGATTCCCGTCCCAGGTGGGGCGGGCCTTCCTCATCGACCACATTGCATGGAGAGGTGTTTGCGTGATTGGTCCTGAGCAGGGCCTGGGGAATGCGCTCCGGTTTCTTTTGGAGGGGGATCCGCAAACCATGGAGGCGATCTCCGTATCACTCCAGGTTTCCGGGGCGGCCCTGGCCGGGGCGGCTCTTTTCGGCATTCCTTTGGGACTCTCTTTGGCCCTGATTCGTTTTCCCGGGCGTCGATGGGTTCGGTTGGTGCTCAGGACCCTCCAGGCCATGCCCACGGTGGTGGTGGGACTGGTCCTTTTCGGGCTCTTGAGTCGTTCCGGGGCTCTGGGCGGCTGGCAGATCCTCTTTACCAAGACGGCCATGGCCCTGGGACAGGGTATCTTGGTTCTCCCCATCGTCGTTTGTCTCGTGGATTCGGCCGTGGCCGGGGCGGATCACCGGGTCCTGGACACGGCCCTCAGTCTCGGGGCTGGCAGGCTGAGAGCCGGGCTGACCGTGCTTTCGGACAGAAGGTCTGCCGTGGTGGTGGCCCTGGCCGCCGCCTTTGGCCGAGCCTTTTCGGAAGTTGGGATATCCGCCATGGTGGGCGGCAACATCGCAGGCCGCACGAGGAATCTGACCACGGGCATCTTGTTGGACACGGGCAAGGGCGAATTCGCTCGGGGGCTGGCCCTTGGCCTGGTCCTCTTGACAGTGGCCTTGGGGTTGAACCTTTTGGTTCAGGTCCTGGAGGGCGGCGAAAATGAGTGACTTGTCAGGATCGCCGATGGACGGAAAACGCCCAAAGAGGGAAAAGGTCCTGGAGGCTTCGAATCTGGTGGTGGGCAGACCAGGCAATGGAAAACACCCTGGTTTTCGCGTCCGTCCCGGCTCTTTTTCCTTGTCTGTCGGAGAGATCATTCTCCTGTCCGGGGACAACGGAACGGGCAAGACCACGATCTTGTCCTGTCTGGCAGGCTTGATCGTCCCAGTGGCGGGTCAGGTGTTGGTGGAGGGAGAATCGCTCTACGGTGTCTTTGGGGCTCGAACCAGGCTGCGTCGCAAGGTCGCGTTCGTGGCTGCCGATCCCTATTTGTTTCGAGGAACCCTGCTCGACAATGTGATCTACGGATTGAAAAGTCGCAACGTGGGGCGGTCCCAGGCGGTTCGGCTGGGATTGGAGGCCTTGGAACAGGCTGGTTTGGCCGATTTCGCCTCCAAACCGGCCCGGTCGTTGTCCCGGGGACAGGTCAGGCGGGTCGCGGTGATCCGGGCGGCGATCCTGGAACCCAGGATATTGCTTCTCGACGAACCAGACAGTGATCTCGATGCCCCGGGAAGACAATGGCTGCTGGATCTCATCCAAGGGTTCTCGGCTCGCACAGCAGTGCTCGTGAGCACGCATGCGTCGGGTGAGCTGGCCGCCGCGGCCCACAGGGTCCTGTCGGTCCGAGGCGGCCTGGAAGGAAAGGTTCATCTGGGCGAATGACCAGCCGAGGCCATGGAGGACTCGTCAAAACGATCTGGAGGGGGGTTGACCCGCGCCTGTTCGTGGTTACGTAGAAAGAGCCGGTGAGCGCTGTCCCTGTCACGGTTGTCGGACAGTGCCGGGTGGTCACAGCGTCTCTCCGGGCAGGGTGGGTCATCGAGTCGCGGCAAGTTGGTCCTGGTTCCAGGTCACAGTCCAAGGTCGGTGGCCCTACGGCAAGGCGGTCAATTTCTTCGGGCCGAGTAATGAAGCGGTCCCAGTCAGAGGAGGTTCGAGCAATGCCTGCAAAGGAAATCAGGTTCTCAGACAAGGCCAGAACGGCGATTTTGCGTGGCGTGGACGTGATGGCCGACACCGTGAAAGTCACCCTGGGTCCGCGCGGGCGGAACGTGGTCATCGAGAAGTCCTGGGGGGCGCCCACGATCACGAAAGACGGTGTCACCGTGGCCAAAGAGGTGGAACTCGAGGACAAGTTCGAAAACATGGGCGCCCAGATGGTCAAGGAGGTGGCTTCCAAGACCTCGGACGTGGCCGGTGACGGCACCACCACGGCCACGGTGTTGGCCCAGGCCATTGCCCGTGAAGGCATGAAGATGGTCGCGGCGGGCGTCAACGCCATGGAAATCAAGCGGGGCGTGGACAAGGCGGTGGAGGCCATCGTCGAGCAGCTCAAAAAGCTGTCCCGTCAGACCAGGGACAGAAACGACATCGCCCGTGTGGGCATCGTCAGTGCCAACGGCGACCAGACAATCGGTGAGATTCTGGCCGAAGCCATGGAGAAGGTGGGCAAGGAAGGCGTGATCACGGTGGAGGAAGCCAAGGGGCTGGAAACCACTCTGGAATTCGTCGAAGGCATGCAGTTCGACCGTGGGTATTTGTCACCCTATTTCGTCACCGATCCCAACAAGATGGAGGCTGTGCTGGAAGACGCCTACATCTTGCTCCACGAAAAGAAGATTTCCAGCATGCGTGACATGCTCGGGCTCCTGGAACAGGTGGCCAAGTCCGGTCGTCCCTTGCTCATCATCGCCGAGGATGTGGAGGGCGAGGCCCTGGCCACGCTCGTGGTCAACAACATCCGGGGCACGCTGAAGGTCTGTGCAGTGAAGGCTCCTGGATTTGGTGACCGTCGCAAGGAAATGCTCAAAGATATCGCTGTGCTCACCGGTGGTAAGGCCATCACCGAGGATCTCGGCATCAAGCTCGAAAATGTTTCTCTCGCAGATCTGGGCCAGGCCAGGCGCGTGGTGGTCGGCAAGGACGATACCACCGTCGTGGAAGGGGCCGGCAAGAAGGCCGACATCACCGCCCGCATGAAGCAGATCCGCACGCAGATCGAAGAAACCACGTCGGACTACGACCGCGAAAAGCTCCAGGAACGCCTGGCCAAGCTTTCCGGCGGGGTGGCCATCGTCAAGGTGGGGGCGGCCACGGAGACCGAGATGAAAGAAAAGAAAGATCGCGTGGAAGACGCCCTCAACGCCACCCAGGCGGCAGTGGAAGAAGGCGTGGTGCCAGGGGGCGGCGTGGCTCTGATTCGTGCGGCTGCCAAGGCGATGAAGAAGCTGGATCTCGACGGAGACCAGGCCATGGGAGCCAAGATCGTTCTGCGGGCCATCGAGGAACCCTTGCGTCAGATCGCCGACAATGCCGGGTTTGAGGGATCGCTGGTGGCCGAAGAGGTCAAGGGCATGAAGGGCAACATGGGCTTCAATGCGGCCACGGGCGAGTACGTGGACATGATGGAAGCCGGGATCCTGGATCCCACGAAGGTGGTCCGCTCTGCGATCCAGAACGCGGCGAGCGTGGCAGGCCTCGTGCTCACCACCGATGCCATGGTGGCCGAGAAGCCCAAGCCGGAAGCACCGGCTGCACCGGCAGCAGGCGGTGCTGCCGGCGGCATGGACTACGGGTTCTGATCGACGGAGTCCAAAGATCGTTCTCTCCTGCTGGTTGGTGGGGCGGAAGGCAGTTTGCGGTTTGTTACCCGGACTGTGCCGTCCCTCCAGTCGTTTTCTCGTCATCTCGGTTTTTTTTGTCTCGTTTGGGCGTTCATTTTTTCGGCCTTCCTTTCCAACCTCTCACTCTATTTTCTCTGCCTTGCCGGCTCGGCATGCATCCCGCGCCGACTGGATCCGTGGCGCGGAGGCGCGATCGAGTCACAACATCGTCATGTCAGCCATCGGGCAGGTGGGGTGAGTTGTTACAATCCGTTACAGAACGAAACGAAACGAAGCCGAGACCTTGTTGCGGAAAAAAAATGCAGCGCATATTCTAGGTCTCCAGACGGGGTCTTTGGGACCATCGAGGGCTCAAAGACCGCCAGACGGGTTCGATGGCCGAGAAGGGAAGTCTGCGACCATGAAGCGTTGTCCGAGATGCGGAGGTGCGTGTCTGCCGGCACAGGCATTTTGTCCGGCCTGTGGGGCGCCTCTGTCCACTGCGGCGCTCATCGAGGGGGACCCCTACGTGGGGACCATTTTTGCGGATCGGTACGTGGTGGAAGAAAAACTGGGCGAAGGGGGGATGGGGGCCGTCTACAAGGCCCGTTCCCTCGACGTGGGCCACACGGTGGCGCTCAAGGTCATGCATCAGCATTTTTTCGGAGACGAGACGGCCCTGAGGCGTTTCGACCGAGAGGCCCGGCTGGCCAGTTCCCTGGATCATCCCCACTCCATCCGTATCTTCGACTACGGCTACACGCCATCTGGAGTGGCATACATGGTCATGGAATTCCTGGCGGGGCGCAGTCTGGCCGATGTGCTGGCCGACGGAGCCATGAGCCTGTCAGACTCCCTGTCCGTCATGCGCCAGCTCCTTCATGTGCTCGAAGCGGCCCATGGCATGGGCATCATCCACCGGGACCTCAAACCGGCCAATATTTTCCTGGTGTCCCAGGGCGGACGGGATGACTTCGTCAAGGTGCTGGATTTCGGTGTGGCCAGGTCGCGCCGGGCCCACGACGAGGACCGCGTCACCAGGACGGGAGTGGTAGCCGGGACTCCCGAATACATGTCGCCTGAACAGACACGCGGCATGGAGCAGGACGCCAGGTCGGACATCTATTCCGCCGGCATCATTTTTTACGAGATGCTCACAGGCATCCGGCCTTTCGAGGGAGAGTCGGCCGCCGAGGTCATGGCGGCTCAAATCCACGACGAGCCTCGGCCGCCCTCGAACCTGTCCAACAGGATCCCGCCCTCCCTGGATGCCATCATTCTCTGGTCCCTGGCCAAGGATCCAGACCACCGCATCGGTTCGGCCCGTGAATTTCTCGATCTGTTGGACAAGTGGTCCGAGGTGACCAAGGAGCAGGTGGCCAGGTACTGTGTGCGTTGTTCCCGAGCCCTGGCCGAGGACGAGACAGGCCCGCTTTGCGCCGCATGTGCGAAAGCAGTGGGATCCGAAGATTTCCATGAGGTGGCAGCGGAAGATATCATCGAAGAGCAACGCAAGTCACCTTCCAGCCACGCTGCCACTGTCGATTCAGCGGTGCGCATGCCAGCCGGGATCCGACATCAGGGGCAGGTCGGCCTGTCTGTTTCGCAGCCCTGCCTGTTGTCATCGAAAATGCCCTTCGTGGGGCGCCATCGCTGTCTGGACTATCTGGAGCGGGCCCTGGAGGAGCAAGACAGGCTGGTGGTTCGATTTCTGGGCAAAGAGGGTGTGGGCCGGACCAGGACGGCTCTGGAGCTCATGGGGAGAGCCGCATCCGAGGGGCGTCGTGCCGTGACCGCTGCTCCGCCCACTTGGAACGTTCCCGGGCCCCTGGAAGCTGTTCAGAGCGTGGCCCTTGCGCTGTTGGACCTGCCCTGCAACCCCGTGGGGGACATGGACCTGGTGGAACCCGCATTGAACCTGGGCTTGGCATCCGAAGACTTGCCGGGCCTCATGGAGTTGTTCGGCCTTCCTTCGGGTATCGAGTCACCGGTCCACAGGCGCATGGCCCGAGCCAAAAGCTGGCGCCGTCTGGTTGCCAGGGCGGCAGCCCGACGGCCCTTGCTCCTGTTCTTCGATGACCTGGATCGGATCGACGGCGCCTCCCGGGAACTGGTCTTGGCCTTGATGGCGGCGGATCTCAAAGAGCCCTTGGCCCTGTTGGTCACGCATGGAGATGCGTTCGTGTCCCTTTGGCCGCCTTCGATTCGTGTCGTGGAACTAGGAGAGATGGATGGCCATGAGGCAGGAGAATTCCTTGCGGCCATCATAGGCGGCCGTCTGCCCGGCAACACCATCGAGGAGATTCGCCAGGGAGCAGCCGGCCTGCCTCTGGCGCTCAGGGAGCGGGCGCTTTTTCGATGCGCCCATCCCGTCGACGACATGCCATCGAGTCTCCCAGACCTGATTCTGGCCCGGGCTTTTCGCCTGCCGCCGGAGCAAAACAGGCGTTTGCAGATCGCCTCTGTCCTGGGGCCGGTGGTCCATGCCGCTCTCGTAGAAGCCATGGATGCGCTCAGCGGTGCCTCCGGCGAGGCAGAGCCGGTGGATGCATCACTCGAAGGCCTGGCCTCCGCTGGATTTCTTGCCCACAAAGGCGGGCAGTATCGGTTCATCCACCCGTTCCACAGGCAGGTGGTACGCTCGGGGATTCCGAACGTGATACGGCAGCGCTATCATGCCAGGGCCGCGACTCTGGTGGGTCGCTACGGTGCGTCGGTGGAAGAGTCGGCCTATCACTGGTGGGAGGCGGGCGAGGCGGCCGAGCACGCCGATGTCTTCATCGAGGCCGGACGGCGTTATCTCGATCACCTCGGTGAAGAAGACGCGGAGCTGTTCTTCGGCCGGGCCCTCGAAGCGATGAAGAGACCCGATGCCACACTTTCCGGGGCCATCGGCGAGCAATGGATCGCGGCTGTCGAAGGCATGGCTGCGGCAATGACGAGGACGGGGCGGCACAGCGAAGCCGGGGAACTGGTTCAGGCTGCGATCAACAGGGCGGAACGCATCGGATGGTCTGTTGCCGTCGAACGCCTCTCTCGTCTCCTGGAGGAGACGGATCTGTGAGCCCCCGGTGTGCGGATCGGCTGGTTCTCGTAGCGACTGGAGTCCTGCTCCTCTGGAGCGAGGGGGCTGTGGCCGGGACTGTTCGAGAAGGTGTTTCCGGTGGGCTCTCGCTGGATTCCATTCCGGTGCGCTTGACCTGGGTCGATACCTCTGCCAAAGCTCCGTATGGGAGGCTTGGCCGCAAGCGCATCCGGCGTCACGTTCGCCATTGGGCCACTGTTCCAGGTGGATTGTCCTGGTCGCACAGGACGGCTACCGTCGATATGAGCCTGACGTTGCGGCGCCTCCGCAGTCGCGGGGCTTGGGTCTTGGAGTCCCACCAGACATACCGGCGCGATGTCTATGTGATGCGGAGCCATCTCGTGCTTACCTCGCCCTGTGATCGGGTCACCCTTTGGGACAGAAGCGAACGACTGCGCAGCCTCCGGCCCGGCCAGGCCTATCACCTGGATCGTTGGACTGCGCGGTATCTGCGGATTTTCTGGAAGGGACATTCCTGGTCGGTGCTGTCGGCGCCCGGCATCTCCGGCATGACCGTGAGCCGCCCCTCTGCGAGACGTTGCTCCCTGGTGTTGGAGATTGACGATTCCAGGAACCATCCTGCCGTCTTCGCCGCCCGCTGCAAGGCCAGGTGGTATCCTCCCTCCCCGCGTAGGCTCCGGGCCAGGCGATATCGCAGGGCGGGCGAGGCGGTGTCTGCTCGTATCGTCCTGGGGGAGGGGCTTTGGTCGGGGCATGTGGCCATCCCTGCCAGGTTGCCTCGAGGCTATGCTGCAGCCCTGGTTTTCACGGACCACGCGGACCAGTCGGGTCCCGGGCCGCTGAGAGCCTTGCTCCTGGGGCGCAGTGATGCCTCGGTGCAGCATCCCGATGGAGGTTTTCTGGGCCATGGTCT
>CAZIJS010000071.1:14544-17466 GCA_964539505.1 uncultured Myxococcales bacterium | reverse complement strand
CCCTGGGATGGAACGGTCACGGTTGCCATGGTCGCCTCCTGCTCGCTCTCGACGCCTCCGGCAAGGCGCCGACGCATCTGTTTTTCCATGCACACAGCTCGATTATCGGAAAATCCCCATGGATGCTTCCCTCAAAAATGCCCCTCGCACTCGATACTGCGAGCCAGGTTGAGACGGTGACTGCGGGAGCGGCCCGACGAGCTGACTGCAACATCCGGGATGCACACAAGCCTTCAAACGCCGCGCCGAGGAACCGAAAAATTCCCGGCGCAGGAGAAAACTGGCCCATACAAGCGATTTATCCTACACTGTAGGTATATGTATTCTATTATCGTCATGAAACGGATCGTCCCATCCCGGGTGGCACAACCCAGGATGGCTCATGCGGACCAGGAAATGCAGGCCCCAGAACCGGAGCGACCATGTCCACGCTGCGCCCCTTGTTGAAGAATCGACCGGATCTCCAGACAGTCCACGAGGCGCTGCAACGAGGCCTGGTGGAACTGCTCTGCTGCGACAGGCCCTGGCAGGCCCCACCGCCATCGAATCACACCACACCCGAAGCCAGGATGCGGATGCTCCTGGCACGATACAGCCTCACGCTGCGTGCCGAGACGGCCAGGTTGCTGTTGCGACGCCTCAGGGAAATTGACAGGTAGTCAGGCCACCCAGCCGCTTTTCGACCAGGCGTTCCCCAACGACACTCTTGATTTGTCCGGAGACTTCAGCCTAACCCAGGAAACTTCAGCCTAACCCAGAAGTTTGAAGATCATCTTCGCCGCAACCAGAAGGAGCACGATCCCGATGATCCACTTGACATGGCGCCTGTTCAACTTATCGGTCATAAGCCAGGATCCCACCACCGCGCCCAGGGCCGACCCAACGGCGGTCAGGCCCAAGAGGCTGTAACTGATGGAGCCTGTGGTGGCGTGTCCGAGAAATCCGGACAGGGAAGAAAAAATCACGATGAACGAGGTGGTGGCCGAGGCCTTCTTCGGATTGATGCCCAACCAGACCAGCACAGGAACGATGAAATTGCCCCCGCCCACGCCCAGCATACCTCCCAGGAACCCGGCGAATCCGCCGATGCCTACACCGTAGCCTATCTCCCTCGTCCGGGACTGTTCCACCTTCCGCTCCTTGGGCTTGTAGAAAAGCATCATGAAGGCTGCAAAGAGCAGAAAGCCCACGAACCCCCAGAGCAGCACATTTCTGTCCATGCCCTGGCTGATGTAGGCACCAAGCGGTGAAAGCGCCGTCGCCACCAGAAGAATGGGCACCGCCACCTTCCACAGGATCAACTTGGCCTTCACGAAACGGTAGGAAGCAAACACCATGGCAATGGAATTGAGCAGGAGCGCCGTGGCCATGGCCACGTGCACGTCGATCTGAAGCCAGATGAAGACTGGGATCAGGATGAAGGCAGCCCCGACCCCGGCAATGGTGAGAAGGGTGGTAAAAACAAAGGTGACCAGACCTGCTATGATGTATGTTTCCATGCCTCAATCTCCTGGGAAGCCGTCGGTGCCCATCCCACGGCAGCGACTGTCGACAACCGGCCTGCGGCCTTCATTTCCCTGCATGAAGCAGCTTTTCCTGGCAGGGGATGCAGACCTTGCGGCCCTGGAACACCCGGCCATAGCGTTCCACGACCATGTCCCCACATTCCTCACAAAGGAAGGAGTCGAAGGACTCGATGCCCTTGGCGAGATCGTAGTGGAACACTTCACTGATCTTGAAAAGCTGGTCTTCGGGCATGGTGAGCACTTTCTCGATGAGAGGCTCGACCACTTCTGGCGGCACTTCGGAAGCTGGGATGCCCTTTTCGCGGTACTTGGTGAAAAACTCGGTTTTCTTGGTGGCTGCCTGGGCCTCTCCCCTGGGCACCACGTGCACCGCCCTGCCAGTGGTCTTCTCCACCAGAGTGAGGCCGAACTTGCCATAGCCGAGCTGCTTGATGTTGCCCTTCCCAAAGGTGCAGCCGGTGATCATCTGGACTCCATCAGCCATGCAATGGGCGCAATGGCCCTCGCCCAGTTCCACCAGGGCCACGAGTTGGCTGTCCTTGGCGCGCTCCACCCCCAGCTTGTTCATGGCAATGGCCCCAGCCCTGAGGCCCTGGGGCATGGCAGGGCACTTGTGCCCGTGCAAGAGCATTCCTGCTTCGAGGTAGTCTCTGGGATCGATCATGATGCGACTCCTTTCAATGGGTCTGTCAGGGTCGGATCCCGAGGGGCTGCGACCCACCGTGTCTCCGACGTCCCTGTTTGTTCCTGCAAGAAAGGGATACCTCAACAGGGGGCTCGACTCCTTGATCGCCGATCAACAAAGGACGACTTGAGCAAAAAACATCGGATGCCAAGGGCACGACTTTCGGGGGAGCAGACGAGGCCAGAACAAGGACAGAACAAGCCAGACGAGAACGGAACAAGCCGGATGAGAGCAGAACAAGCCAGACGAGAGCAAAACAAGCCAGACGAGAGCAGACGACGTAAAACCCCAAAGGCGTGAATGAAAATCGAAAGGAGACGAAACCTGGTCAAAAGCTGACGACGTGAAATCCAAAAGACCCGGATCAAAATCGAAAGGAGACGAAACCTGGTCAGCGCGAAGCATCCGGCGACGAGGAGGACCCAGACGGAACCCTGCGCCCCGATGCAGCGGCGCGCAGGGCTGTCCGGTCGAGTATCTGGATCCCTGGCGGCGCCAGGCGATGCAAGATTCCGGCTTCCACGAGCTTGGTCAGGGACCGCGAAAAAGTCTCCGGAGTCAGTCCGAGGTCCGCTGCAAAATCATGCATGGGCTGAGGAATGTCGATGATTTTCGCACCGTGGCTCTCCACGGAAGGCAGCAAGAGGAGCAAGGCGGCGGCAACCCGGGAGACCGCATTCTTCTTGGTCTGGTCCGCAACCCGGTCCAGGG
>CAZIJS010000071.1:0-14534 GCA_964539505.1 uncultured Myxococcales bacterium | reverse complement strand
TGGCGCAGCCGTAGCCCAAGCATTTCCAAAAGGAACATGGCCAGGTCCGGTTCCCGGCGAAGCAGGGAGAGCAGCTCCGAACGACTCATCACCCTGGCATCCACATCCTCCACGGCAATGGCCGACGCAGGATACGGGCCCCCATCCACGAAGGGCAGAAACCCGAACACGTCCCCCTGGCTGAAGACGTAGAGCAAAATGGATCGCCCGTCCGGCTCCTCCTTGACCGCCTTGACCCTTCCTCGGTCCAGGACCACCAGTTCTCCCCTCTCGTCCCCCTCCATCCAGAGCACCTCGCCGGCCCGATACCTCCGCGGCCGAAGATAGGGCTCTAGTGGACGAAGATTCTGGGCCTCGGCAACGAAGACCCCGCAGGACGATCCATCACGCGCTTCCCTCGTCCCAGCCATCGATCCAGGCCCCGGCATCTTGAACATGGACACGAACGAACCTCCCCGGCATTGCCCCCGAAGGGTCAACTGCTTTCTCTTTTCTATGCTGGACCACAGTACGAAGAAATACCAAAGAAAACAGGGCCTGTCACGACACTCAACCTGTCGACCTGTCGAGGAAGGGGACGATCCCGGGCAGGAAATACCCGAGGCCCACGCCAAAGGCCATGTCCAGAAATATCCACAGAGTCAGGTACCGGTCCAGGAAAGACAGCCTGCCGGCAACGTCTGGTCTGGATGATGTCACCACTCGATACTCCTTCCAATCGTCACGATCGCCTGCCCCATGGACCAATGCCCAGGGCCAAATATCTCGTCCCAGAGACGCTCACATCAACCCAGGCGAGCCCCCCCGGGCAACGCCGCATCAACCCCAGGGCCGCTCACATCAACCCATGGCCGCCATCTCGCGCATCCATGCAACGATCTCGGCCACCTTGGGGACTTTGCCCACCGCCATGACGGCCCCGTCGATCACCAGGGCCGGCGTCATCATCACCCCGAACTTCATGATCTCCGGGATGTCTTCCACCTTCTCCAGAGTGACATCCAGGCCTGCTTCCGCAATGGCCCGTTGTGCCGCCTGATAGAGTCTGGCACACTTTGCACAGCCAGTTCCCAGAATCTTCACTTCCATCACGTCGTCCTCCTCGTCATTCCATGCAGGGCTTCACGCATGGATTCCTCACGTAAGCATTCCAAACCCGTATCCCACCAAGGTGGACATCACCACGGTGAGCAGACAAAACGCGGCGGTCTTTTTCGCACCCACGATTTTGGAGATCACCAAAATGCTGGGCAACGACAGGGCCGGGCCGGCCAACAGAAGGGCCAGGGCCGGTCCCTTGCCCATGCCCAGCTTCGTGAGCATCTCCACGATGGGGATCTCGGTGAGCGTGGCGAAGTACCAGACCATTCCAACGAAAGAGGCAACGAAGTTGGACAGGATGCCGTTGCCTCCCACCACCGAGGCCACGGCGCCCTCGGGGATGATGCCTCCCAGGAACCCGGTCACGAAGACCCCTCCGAAGAGCAGGGGAACGATGAGCAGCCCAAAGTCCCAGGTGGCCTGCATCCATTGCCGAACCTCGTCTCTGGAAAACCAGCGCCAGACCATGAGCAAGACCAGCACCCCCATGATCCCGGCCAGGTACCACTTGACGGCATAGATGGTCTGCGTCATTCCGGCTTTCGGCTCGACCTTCGCCACCTCGGACTTGCTGAGCCGCTCTGTCTTGTCGGACAAACTCCCATCCGGCAGGTATCTGCGGATATCCAGGCTGTCTCTGCGATCATAGCGGACGTTGGCGCTGATCCGGGCCCCTGACTCGAGGGTAATCGTCACGTCATTGGTGTTGTACCAGTCGGAGAAGACCAAAAAGGCCACCATGCAGAAAAAGAAGGCAGCGGTCTTCCAAAGAGACCTCTCTGACCTGCTCTCTTTGGGGACCTGGAGGGCTGCCCGGCGCCGCTCGTCGCTGCCACGAAAAATGACCGCCATGAGCAAGCCTATCACCACTGAAAAGACCACTGCACCCACCGCCCTGGCCAGACCGATGTCGAACCCGACGACCCTGCCGGAAAGAAACACCGCCATGACATTGATGGCAGGCCCGGAATAGAGAAACGCGCTCGCAGGCCCCAGTCCCGCTCCCATGCTGTAGATGCCGGCGAACATGGGCAGCACGCTGCATGAGCAAACAGCCAGCACGATGCCGGCCACCGAGGCCACGCCATAGGCCGTCACGGGCCGGGCCTCTGGTCCGAGATAGCGCATCACCGAGGCCTGGGACAAAAACGTCGAGATGGCCCCGGCAATGAACATGGCCGGCACAACACAGGCCAGTGTGTGATGGATGGCATACCACTGCAAGAGCCTGAATGCCTCCAGGATGGCCTGCTGAACCTTGGTGTTTCCCAGGGGAAGAAAATACGCGACCAGGAAGATGCCCGCTATCCAGGCGAACTTTTTCCGATCATCCATGCCAAGCTCCTGTCTCGTCCAGGCCCGTCGAAAATGGGGACTGAATCGCCACTTGTCGGTATTGCCACTTTACCATGTTGTCAAGCCCAAAAAAAGCACAAGCGAGCCATGTCCCTCGTCGAGAGGTCTTCTCTCCATGAAAATCAGGCCTCTCTTCCAACGGTCTTGCCCGGTGTTCTGGTTCAACGGAAACATGACTCGGTTCATGCCGGCGTTGCGGAGGGCAGGGGTTGGCTGTTTTGCCTGAGTGCTGTGCATTGATCATAACCCCTGATCTAAAAATTGGGGGGTCCACTTCAAACCCTCATGCTGCCACTGCATGACAACCCTTCAGGACACAACCATCTTGACACTCACCGTGCAGCGGACCAACAAGAAATCTGCGGCGGCCGTCCCGAACGGTCTCCATCTGTCAGCGTCGCGACTTCCGGTCGGTCACGAAACCGCTGCTTCCATGTCGAACGATTAGGGTAAGACCTCCACGATGCCCTTGGCAAGGAAGATGTCCTTGGGCGGGTCGTCTCGGTGGAGCCAGAACGTATAACGCATGGCCCCCACCTTCCATCTGGCTCCCTTCCGGAGCGAACCGCACCAGACATAGGCATCCTGGGTCTCGTGGGCGGGACGCTTCTTGACCAAGGTCCGCAACAGCTTGCCGCCCTGCCAGTCCACGAGTCTGCCGGAGGCATCGTGCTTGCTGGTGCCGCCCTTGAAGACCTCCAGCTTCATGCGCAGATCGAAGTGTCCATAGGCAAGGTAGCGACCAAACTTTTCCTTGTGCACGAACCCGGCGCAAATCCTGCGGTCACTGGACCGGAACCTGGTCCGCCACCTGGCGGCGTAGAAATCACGCGAGGACCTTGCAAAACGCACCTGCCCTCCGGTCCAGTCCAGCTCGTGGTGTTTCTCCGAAGGGCCACAGGAACCACTGGCCATCGAAACGACCACACCAAAGACCAGGAATATCCCCGGCATGGCCGGTTTCCGCCAAATCCGTCCCTTGTCCTGTCTGGTCCGGCCGGCAAGGGACGAAGGTCCGTCCGTCTCTTTGCCCCTCCTGGCTCCTGGCCTCTCTGCCTTGCATGGAAAACGCACCACGGGTATCCTCCTTTGCCACGTCACCGCCCCGCGACGAAACATCGAGGGCGGGAAAAGTCGTTTCCTCGGGATGCCACGATGCGATATCAAAGCAGCTCCTCGATATTCGGGACGTGGAAACGCTGGAAACGAGAGCAGTATCAGACAGGAGTCTATCAATGAAGACGAAGCATTTCTACACCGTCGTGCCGGACCTGCCGGAGGAATTGGCGCGGCTCGATGCCCTGGCCAGGAATCTCTGGTGGGTGTTCAATCCCGATGCCGTCAGGCTCTTCCAGCGGGTCTCGCCGGACCTGTGGGATGCCAGCAGGGACAACCCTGTCAAGATGTTGGCCATGCTTCCTCAGCAACGACTCGAATCACTGGCTCGAGATGAAGGGTTCATCCACGAACTGGACCAAATCTGGGAGCGGTTCCAGCATTACATGAACGATACCAAGTGGTTCGACCGGCAAGGAAAGGCCCCTGCCACGCACACCATTGCTTACTTTTCCGCCGAGTTCGGCCTGGCACGCTGCCTGCCCATCTACTCCGGCGGGCTGGGCGTGCTCTCGGGAGACCATCTCAAGTCCGCCTCGGACCTGGGGATCCCCCTGGTGGGCGTGGGACTTTTGTACCGGCACGGCTATTTCCGCCAGTACCTCTCCTCGGACGGCTGGCAGCAGGAAGATTATGAAAAGGTGGACATCCACCATTCCCCTGCCAGCCTGGTGACCAGGGACGGGGCGCCGGTTCTGGTCCGGGTCGAGTATCCAGGCCGAACCGTGAGCGCCCAGATCTGGAGGGTGCAGGTGGGACGAATCCCCCTGTATCTGCTGGATACTCACGTCCCGGAAAACAGCGAAGAGGACCAGTCCATCGGAGACTTACTCTACGGCGGGGACCGCCGCATGCGCATCCAGCAGGAACTCCTCCTGGGGGTGGGTGGCGCCCGCGCCCTGGACCTTCTGGGCATCGAACCCGTGGTCTGTCACATGAACGAAGGCCACTCGGCCTTCCTGGCCCTGGAACGGATTCGTCAGGTCATGGACAAACAGGGCCTGGATTTCCCTTCGGCCCGGGCTGCCTGCGCCAGGGGCAACGTGTTCACGACACACACGCCTGTCCCCGCCGGCTTCGACCTGTTCGACCCGGCACTTCTCGAAGAACACATCACTCCCCTCCTGGAAAGCATGTCGGTGCCCTTCGATCGGATCCTGAGCATGGGCAGAGCCGATCCATCCGACGACAAGGAACCCTTCAACATGGCGTTGTTTGCCGCACGCAACGCAAACTTCGTCAACGGGGTCAGCCGGCTCCACGCCGAGGTGACCAAGAAGCTCTTCCATTTTCTCACCCCGGACACGCCGGTCCACGAGGTCCCCGTGACCGCGGTTACCAACGGAGTCCACGCCCAGTCCTGGACGAGCTCGGACATGACCGATTTGCTCACCAGGTATCTCGGGGAGCGATGGACGGAGGATCCCGCAGACGAGGATGTCTGGCACAGAGTCCATGCCATCCCGGATGCGGAACTCTGGAGGGTCCACGAACGAAGACGGTCCAGGCTGGTCACGGAAACCAGGCGTCTCCTCAAACACCAACTCGCCCAGAGGGGCCTGCCCCGCAAGGAGATGGACGTGGCAGACGAACTCCTGGACCCGGAAATCTTGACCATCGGGTTTGCCAGGCGCTTTGCCACCTACAAACGGGCCACGTTGCTCCTCTCGGACCCAGACCGGTTGAAGCGCATGCTCACCGACCCGGACAGGCCGGTTCAGTTGCTCTTCGCCGGGAAGGCACATCCCCGTGACGAGGCGGGCAAGCGACTCATCCAACGAATCGTGGAATTTGCCAGGAACGAATCGGTCCGCCGCAGGATCGTGTTTCTGGAAAACTACGAGATCGGCGTGGCATCGCTGTTGGTCTCCGGCGTGGACCTCTGGCTCAACACCCCCCGTCGCCCCATGGAAGCCAGCGGCACCAGCGGCATGAAAGTCCTGTTCAACGGCGGCCTCAACTGCAGCATTCTGGACGGATGGTGGGACGAGGCCTTCGAGGCGGACCTGGGCTGGGCCATTGGTGCAGGCGAAGACTACGAAGATGTCGACTACCAGGACCAGGTCGAGGGTGAAGCCCTCTACCATCTCCTGGAAAATGATGTGATCCCCACCTTCTACGAGCGGGATGCCAGTGGTCTTCCCAGGCGATGGATCGCCATGATGAAGGCATCGATGGCCAGGATGGGCCCCAGATTCAACACGCACCGCATGGTGCGCGAATACCACACCAGGCTCTATGCGCCGGCAGCAGAGGACTTCCACCGCCTGGCGTCGGAAGGTTTTTCAGAAGCGAGGGACGAGGCCGCATGGAGTGAACGTATCCGGACGAGCTGGGAGCAGGTTCGGGTCGAGTCGGTCTCCCTGCCCTCCCAGGCCGAGTTGAGGGCGGGATCGACCCTTGCGGTGGAAGCCAAAGTGCAGCTCGGGGGGCTGGCTCCCGAAGACGTGGCAGTGGAGGCCTATGCCGGGCCCGTGGACGATCACCAACACATCGTGGCAGGCCGTGCCTATCGATTGAGTCCGACGGCCGACCGCAGCCCAGGCCCCGTGGTCTTCAAGGGCCTGGTTCCCTGTGACACCTCCGGACGTTTTGGAGTCAGGGTACGCCTGCGCCCCTACCGCAAGGGTCTGAGGACCCTTTTTGGACCCATTCGCTGGGAAGAACTCTAGATTTTTCGCATCCTCGCAAGGCGGGTGGGGCTCTAAGTCCATAGAAGCGGTGGTCGTCATTCCTTTCTGTGGTAGACTCCACCCAGAAAACACGAGAAAAATTCGGGTGGTTCCCATCGATTGGCTGCCCTAAACTATCAGCCTGCGCCCTATCGCAGGATCTATCGGAGTGAGACATGGCAAAGAGTAAGTCTTCGAGAAACCTGTCCAAAAAAAAGAAAAAGAAGGCCAAGCCGGCCCAGCGCCCCGTGACCGCCCGGGCCAACGAACCCACCGACGGCCCCATCCACGTCAAGTCCGTTGCGCAGTTCGAGAGCTTCCTCGAAAAGCCCGAACCCGTGGTGGTAGACTTCTGGGCCACCTGGTGCGTTCCCTGTAAGATCACCGGCCCCATCTTCGACAGGGTGGCCAAACAATTCGTCGGGAAGGTCAACTTTCTCAAGGTCAACACGGAAATCCTCGGGCAACTCTCCAATGCCTTCGGCATCCGGTCCATCCCAACCATCCTGGTCCTCATCGGAGGCGAGGTCATCGACAGCCACATCGGGGTCATCCAGGAGGCCAGTCTTGCCAAGATGGCGCAGCGGGCCCTCGACAAGGCGCAGGGCGTGACCTTCACAGACAAGCTCAAGCGTTTCTTCGGCAAGGGAAAGTCCGAGTCCGAGACCGAGTCCCCTGCCGACGAATCTGCATCCTGATCTTCTTTCCTGCCGAAATCGGATCGGCTGCCCCCTTGCCTGCGAGATCGGATCGGCTCCCCCCCTTTGCCTGCCGAAATCGGATCGGCTCCCCCCTTGTCGACTCTCTGGACAGAAATTACATATCGCCGAAAAACACGACCTGGTTGCGTCCGGTTTCCTTGGCCCGGTAGAGGGCCTGGTCGGAATGCTCGATGATCTCCTGTTTGTGGGTTCCATGCTCTGGGAAGGTGGCCACACCCAGGCTGATGGTGACCTGGAAAGGCCCCTGGTCCGAATCGAACCGCAGCTTGGAGACTTCCTCCCGGATACGCTCGGCCAACAAGACGGCTCCTGTCCCGTCCGTGTCTTCGAGCACGATGGCAAACTCCTCGCCCCCGTATCTGGCCACCACGTCGATGGTGCGCACCGAGGTGGCCAACACCTTCGAGACTCCTCTGAGCACCTGGTCTCCCACGGGATGACCGTAGGTGTCGTTGACGGACTTGAAATGATCGATGTCGGTGAGGACCATGGAAACCGGTCTTTGCGAACGCTCTGCGCGGGCCAGCATCTCGGTGATCCGGTCCTGGAACGTGCGGTGGTTGAGCAGGCCGGTAAGGCCGTCGGTGGTGGCCATCCCTTCGAGACGCTGGAGCATCAGGGCGTTTTGAATCGATACGGCCACCTGGTGGCCGATGACCCGGAGCATCTCGCGCCGATCCGAGGTAAACAGCCCTGATTGCTTGGAAGCCAGCACGAACGTACCCACCACGTGATCGCCGCCCACCAGAGGCATGACGAGCAACGAGCCCATTTCTTCGAAGGGATGCTTCTTGGTGAGCACCACCTGGTTGCGCTTCCAGCGGCCCCCCACCGGCAGGTAATGACGGTTGCGCACCACCATGTCCACCAACGATCCATTCTTGCCGAACTCCAGGCCTTCGGAGTCCTCTGGCACCAGGCCCTCCACCGCCGCCACCCGGTGGCGATGGTTCGCCTCGTCATACAGGGTGACCATGCCGGCATCGAAGGCCACGATCTGCCTGGCAGCCTCGAATGCCTTACCCAGGACCTGCTTGAGACCCAACGCCTGGTTGAGCATCTCAGAGGCCTTGAAGAATCGTTCCTGCTCGTACTTGGAGCGTTCCACACTACAAAACAGCCGCTCGGCCTGGATGGTCCGCACCACTTGTTCGGCCGCCCGTTCCATCACCGCCACGTCTCTCTCTGAGAAGGGATCCGTGGTCCGGCGATCCGCACAGAGCACGCCCCTGGCGTAACCGCCCTCCCTCACGGGCAAACCCAGGAAAGCCCCCACCTGCTCGGGCCCCTGGTAATAGGGAAAAGCTGCGGCCGGCTGGCGGACAGGACAGAGATGCAGCACCTTGCCTGCCTTGAGCACCCCACCGGCCAGGCCGGACCTGGAGGGCACAGACCGGGAGGATATCATGTCACTGTCGGACACCATCTCCCGGATCTCGAGCCTGGTTCCCGAATCATCCAGCCAGAGGAGCACGCAGCTCTGAAGTTCCAGGCTCTGTTTGAGCATATCCACAATGTAAAAAAGACTCTGGTGAATCGCCTCGACGGACCCCTGCCAGAGCTTCTCGAGTTGCTCACTGCGCTCCAGGTTGTCCTGGGTGCCCAGAGAAGCCCCGATCAGGCGATACTCAGAGGCCTCACGTCGCACCCTGTCCAGTTCGTTCTTGACCGACGCGTGAAACTTGCGACGCAGCCGGTAGGCCTCTGCCCGCAGAAAGACCACTCCCACCGCGGCGAAGAAGACATTGAAAGCTGCGTGCATTGCGAGCATCCTCATGCCCGAAGCCCCACCTGCCTGGGCCCGGATCGTGAGGAACTCGATCCCGAGAGAAGCCGCCACCAGGAGCCCGCCCACCAGGAGTCCGTCGGCAGCCACAACGAAACAAGCCAGGGCATAGAGCAACGGATAGAGTGGCGAGGCGAGGCCGCCCACGAACTGGAGCACCGCATGAACCGCCACTACCAGGAGCAACCCCACCTCGATGTCACGGAAGATCCGGACGACCCTGGTCTGTGCGGGATCAGGAATCCTGCGCCCCAACCCCACAGTCCAATTGGAGTCCTTGAGCCTTCCCACCAGTCGCGCCACGAGCAGGCCGCAGAGCACCAGGGCGCCACCGAAGCGAATGGGATTGGCATCCGGATTGGACAGGTCCAGGAAAAAACCCTGGGCCACCAGGGCGGCGAATGCGCCGGCCGCGGCAAATCCCCACCAGGCACTGAGCGCCGAACGCATCTGGTAGAATGCCTGAGCCATCTGAAGCTTTCCATGTACCCGGGCTGCTCTCACGTCCACACTCCTGGTCCAATCACAACGTTGCCCGCAAAATCACTGGTTTCCCGTGCCGTCCCGGACGACAAAGACCATCTCTCCGTCCCGGATGAGCCCCAGCTCGTCTCGGGCGACACGTTCGAGTTCTTCGTCATCGGTCTTGAGCGCCTCGACCTCCCGAGCCAAGGATCGGATGTTTTTTGCCATGGTCCGGTTCCTGGCGCGCACCTCCACCAGTTCCTTCTTCAGTCTCAGGTATTGCCGAAATCCCCGCTCACCGGCGAACTCGAAGGGCAGCCAAGACAGCGCCAGCGCCAAAGCGAAGGCTGCCAGCACCTTTGCAAACCAGGTGATCGTGCTGCCGGCGCGGCGCTTCTTCATCCCCACATGGCCGTTCGTCTTGAGATCCCTGGGCACGGCTCTTCCTTTTTTTCAAACCCTTCCGTTCGTCATCCATCCAGGCGCGAAAACCAAGTCACTGGGGGCGCCGATGGGAATTCGATCCCATAATAGGAACGGAGGTCTCGCCTGTCCAAAAATTGGAAATTTCATGACCGATCCGCTGGTGCCTATTCTACGGTGATGTGGTAGTCGGTGGCCCCCACGTTCGTCAAAGGTTCGGTGTTGCCGTCCTGGTCTGAGTCGAAGACGCCTGTCTGATAGCCGGAGGTGCTCTGATCCTCCCATCGAAAGGACTCGTAGGTGTCATACGTAATCGTCAAACGATGGGCCACGTTGGGAACCGGAGCCACGGTCAAGGCAGGGTTGATTGGAAAAACCAGCCACATCTTTCCGTTTTCCTTCACGATGGTGCCCGCTGCCGTGTCGGGAAGGTCCGGCATCGTGCCCACCTTGGTAAAAGAAGGATAGCTGGGAACACGAAATTCGTATTGGGTCCAGCCCTGGGCCCTCGCCTGTCCGTCGATGGTGCAGTCGCTCAAGGCGGCGGTCACCGTGGACAGCCCGGCAACCGCAGCAGGCGGGATGGTGACATGGACAGTCACGTCCACGTCGAAACGTGCCATCACCAACTGGACGCGACCATAATTATAGACACCCGCCGGGATGTCGAACAGATCCGCCGTGCCCACTTTGGTCTCCGTAGACATGTCCACCTCGACATAGTTGGCGCCGAAATCGAACACCGTCACTGGATTCTGGTCATCGGCGGACTTCATGAGGTCTACGCGACTGAACCCAATCACGTAATTCGTCGGAGTCTGGCCCGAATATCCATCATCGATGGTCTTGGCGCTGTCGTCACCTACGACATAGATATCGATGGGGATGACCGCATGGCTGGCATCCGACTCGCCCCCGTCCGACACATGGGCATCTTCGACTTGGGCATCTCCGACTGCAGCATCCACCAGCGCGGAATCCTGGAACACCGCAGCATCGTCATTCTGTGCAGCATCCACCAAGGCCGCGTCCGCTGCCCCACCGCCCGAATCGTCACCACAGCCTGCTGATTGCAGGAAAGCCGCCAGGACAAAAAAACTCATGCCGATCCACCGCGCAAGCGCGTCGCCCTTCCTCATCGCACACCTCCTCGATGTCCATGCCAGAGAAGCACTCGGTTGGGCTGCGGATCCCAAAACTTTTGAATACTTCCAGACGTTTCGTCTTGGTCTTGGTGACTTTCACGCACAACCTTAGATACTTTAGCATGGATATTTCAGAAAAGACATCACTCATCGAAGAGCCGTGACACCAACCAGCCGATTTCCTCCCAGATGAAAGCAGACCGTTGCGTCCCACCCACCTGCCGGGTATAACGGCCCAAACTCAGGCAAAAACCATGCGATCCGACCTGGGTCGCCCGGGTCGGCTCAGTCGGTAAAGACGGCCCTTCGACCTGTGACGGAAAGGGATCTCGATGAAGAACCCCCGAGACGCGACCCCTGTGGAAACTGCTGGAGCCAGGAACTTCGTTCTTTTCAGAAACAACTTTCTGCCTGCCTCGGAAACCTTCATCCACGACGAACTCCGCTTCCACCGCCGATACAGCGGCGTGGTGTTCTGCCGTCGGAGATTGAACGAAAACCGGTTTCCCAACCACAAACTGGTCTGCTTGTCCGACGGCTTTCTCGGAAGGGCCGATCCGCTCCAGGCCCTGTACCTGACGACGGGTCTCCATCCCAGGTTCATCGAAGCCATCCGTCGGCTGGACCCGGCGCTCGTCCATGCCCATTTCGGCCACAATGGAATCTATGCCCTGCCCACGGCCAAGGCAGCCCGCAAACCCCTGGTGGTGAGTCTGCACGGAAGGGACGTGACCATGCTGATTGGTCCCGACCGCTATCATCCTCGCTGGCTCTACTACACCAGGACCGCACCCATCCTGTTCCAGCAAGCAGACCTCTTCCTGGCGGCTTCCACGGAGCTGGCGGAGCTCGCCCAGGAGGCCGGTTGCCCGGCGCACAAGATCAGAATCCATCGCTTGGGGGTGGACCTGGACCGGTTCCGGCCCCAAGGGGATCACGCACATCCCGCCTCGCCCACGAGCCCAGGCGATCCAGGGGGCAAGCCCGGCCCCAGGCTGCCCCGACCACTCCGTGCCCTGGAACATGCCGGTCCAGTCGTCTGCATGGTGGGACGGTTCGTGGAGAAAAAAGGATTCGAATACGGAATCCGCGCCTTTGCCAAGACGCTCGAAGCGCTTCCCAGGAAGGGCAACGGCCGCAGGAGACCGCGGCCCATGCTCGTGATCATCGGCTCGGGTCCGAGAAGGCCCCTTTACGAACAGCTCGTTTCCGACCTGGACCTGGGCGACCGCGTCCTGTTCCCCGGTCCGCTCTCTCAGGACGGCGTGGCAGCCTGCATGGCCCGCTCCGCCCTCGTCATGACCCCGAGCGTGGTGGCATCGAACCTGGACAGGGAATCCGGCCTCATCGTGGCCAAGGAGGCCGCTGCAACGGGACTTCCCGTGGTGGGCACATGGCACGGAGGCATCCCGGAAATCGTGGCCCAGGGCGAAACGGGCTTCCTCGTGCCGGAACGCAACGTGGAGGGACTGGCCGAAGCCCTCACGAGGCTCCTTACCGACGACGATCTCCGCCGGCGCATGGGGGTCGCCGCCAGAAAGAAAATGGAACGTGAATACGATATCCGACAGAGCAATGAAGAATTGGAACGGATCTACGACGAGGTGGCCCCGGAACGAAATTGACGCCAAGGCAGCCGAGATCCTCTCTCGTCGCAGCCGGGACATCCACGAAGGACACCATGGAACTCTATTTCATCAGACACGCCGAAGCGCAGACTCCATCCATCGACCCCAGGGATCCCGAACGATTGGAGCGATTGGACCGCTACGGGAGCGGAGACTATGAAGGGCCGCTCACCGAGAGGGGACGCGAACAGGCAAAGGATGCAGGGCGCTTCCTTGCACGAAAAGGCATCGAGACCCTGCTGGCATCACCCACTACGAGGGCCAGGCAGACCGCAGAAATCGCCCTGGCGGAAGCCGGCCTCGAATCAGATATCCTGCTCATGGAGGAACTGCGCGAGGCACGCATCGGATTCCTCCATCCAGAACGCGACCCCAAGCTGGCCCGTTCCATGGACCGGGCACTGATGATCAACGAAACCTGGCGCAAGATCACGGGAAGAAAAGTCTTTTTGCCCGTGGCCCTCTATTTCGTCCGGCTCTACATGTCCAGTTGGCTCCAGGGGCGCACCCAGGGCGGAGAGTCTCCCGACCAGGTCCGCGATCGCATCGGCCGGGTGCTGGACCGGATCGCCGCCATGGACCTCCAAGGAGCGCGCATTGCGGTGTTCACCCACGGATACGTGATCTATTACCTGGCAAACCACCTGGTGGCCCCTGAACGCAAATGGCGCAACATCGTCTCACGACCATACGTGAAAAACGTCTCGGTGACGCACCTGGTCCGCACCAGGATTGGATGGGCGCTGAGGTCCTATGCCCAACCCATCGAGACCCACGATACGTTTGGATTTGGTGGAGCCTGACAGCGCTGAAAATCCAGGAGAGATGAAGACTGTTTTTCCTTGTCACCAGGCCGAGTCGATGAAAAAAGACCACCTATGGTAAGAACAGAGGACAAAGAAACCAGGCCTTCCGAGAAAAGACCCGGACGAGGGCCTGCCGGCCCCAACTCTCCGGGACAGGGCGATTTGCGCCACCAGCCCGAGGCCAATGAACAGGATATCGCATCCCAGTCTCCTGGGGCGACTGCGAATCCCGACATGGATGCATGGAATCATCTGCTGGCCGAGGACCTCGACTCGGTGGAAGACCGGCTCCAACAGGCGCTTGGGTCCAGCAGGCTCCGCGCAGAGATCCAGGCCGCTGCCAGGCACCTGGTGGATGCCGGGGGAAAACGGTTTCGGCCCATGCTCGTGCTCCTGGCTGCGGGAGCCGCAGACAGCACGATCCCCAAACCCCACCTCCATGCGCTTGCCGCGGCAGCCGAGCTCATCCACTCGGCCAGTCTCCTCCACGACGACGTGGTCGACGAAGGGGAGATGCGCCGGGGCAAACCAGCATCCAGGATCCTGTGGGGCAATGCCGTGTCCGTGCTGGCAGGAGACTATTGCCTGGCCAGTTCCCTGTCCCAGGTGAGCAGCATCGGCCGATTCGAAGTCATCGAGAGCCTGAACGAGACCGTCACGGCCATGGTGAACGCCGAGGCGCTCCAACTCTCGCAAAGAGGCAGTCTCGAAGTGGATAGGGACCGGTATTTCGAGATCATCCAGGGCAAGACCGCCACCTTGATGGCCTGGTGTGCATCTGCCGGCGGACTCATCCCCGGAGAAACGGGCCGTACCCTCTGGGATGTGGGCATGAAGATCGGCATGGCATTCCAGATATGGGACGACCTGCTGGACTACGAAGCAGATGCAGCGAGCCTGGGCAAGTCTCTGGTCCAGGACCTGTCGGAGGGCAAGCTGACCCTCCCGTTCATCGAAGCCTGTCGAGAAGACGACAGCCTGCCCGCCATGCTCCTCGATGCCCTGGCAGCGACACCGGACGGCCGACTCACAGAAGCCAACGTCTCGGCGCTGACCGACCGGGTCCGTGCCACCAGTGCATTGGAAACCACGAGAGCCCAAGCACAGCACATCTCTCGACAGGCATCCGCCCTCGTCGAGACCCTGCCGGGACCGGCTTCCCATCGAAATGCCCTGGCAGCTCTCGCGCTCTTCACGACGCGACGCAGACGGTAGCGACGCCGGCGGTAGCGACACCGACGATAGCGACGCCGACGATAGCGACGCCGCACACAGCGTTCTCGCAGCCTTACGAAAAGAAAACTCGGCATTGAC
>CAZIJS010000070.1:11548-17710 GCA_964539505.1 uncultured Myxococcales bacterium | reverse complement strand
TGTTCAAGTACATTGCCTTGGCCAGTACCGCTGGTCTGGTGGTCCTGGGCCTGCTCGTGGTCTGGCTGACGCTGCGTCTGAAAAAACTCAAGTCTCGCGCGGCCCGCCGCGGATCCGGTCGGTCCGATCGAACCGGAACCTCGTTGACTGCTTCCGGGGCTGCCGACTGGACCGATGGATCACAGCCCATGGGGGGCGCGGGAGGCACTGGATTCGGCGGCACGGCAGGGACCAGCGGAACCAATGGCATGTACGGGGGGACCAGGTAGCCGGACTGGGAGGCCGGCAAGTCGGACGTGGGCCGGCAGGGGCCGGCAAGTCGGACATGGGCCGACATGGGCCGGCAAGTCGGACGTGGGTCGATGGGGCCGACAAGTCGGACGTGGGTCGATGGGGCCGACATGGGCCGGCAGCCCCTGGTCTGCCTGTCAGAACTTCATGCCGCCGGTGACGCCGATGGTCACGCCGGTGACAAAATCGTTTTCCACGATGAACTGACAGGTCTGGGCCACTTCATCGGGTTCGCCCAGGCGTCCCACCGGGACATGCTTGAGGAGCTTGTCGAGGGCTTGTTGTTTCATGTCCTTTTTGACCATGGGCGTGCCGATCATTCCAGGGGCCACCGCCGCCACGCGCACTCCGTAGCGGGCCAGTTCCCGTGACCATGTCACGGCCATGGCCCGCACACCGGCCTTCGTGGCCGCGTAGTTGGTTTGGCCGAAGTTGCCCTCCGCGGCAATGCTCGACATGAGCACCATGACTCCGCCGTTGCCCAGTTCAGCCATGCGCAGGGCGGCCTCGCGGCCTGTCAGGAACACGCCGGTCAGATTCACGTCGATGACCATCTGCCATTGTTCCAGGCTCATCTTGCGTTTGATTTTGCCTGTTTCCCTGTCGAGCTTGATGAGCAGGCCGTCGCGCAGGATGCCCGCATTGAGCACGGCCACATCCAAGGCGCCGAAACGGTCCACCGCCGTCTGCATGAGGCGTTCGGCATCTTCTTCCTTGGCCACGTTGCAGACGACGGTCTCCACCTGGGCACCATGCTCTGCGAGGGCCGATGCCGCGTTGGTGAGCAGGTCTTCCTTGATGTCGCCCAGGACGAGTCTTGCGCCTGCCTTGGCGAATCGTTCTGCGATGGCAAAGCCGATTCCCTGGGCTCCCCCAGTGACCACCACCACCTTTCCTTTGATTTCCATGGCTGTCTCCTTAAACTCCTTGCTCTGTTCTGTCCGTTCGTTGGTTTCGATTCGTTTCCTTCGATTCGATTTTTCCCCGAGCCTAGCTCTGCCCTTTCTTGTTCCGGCCTTTCTTCCGGGGATCGTTTTTTCCAGAAAATGTTTTTTTCTGAGATGTTTTGGCCTTTGCGCCAGCCCTGTTGGCATTGATTCCAGAAGCACCCTGTCTGGTAAAGAGCTTTTTGAGCGTCTTTCGTCGGTAGAAAAAGAGAAGATAGGCGGTCAGCAGAACGTTGAGCCACCCGAACAGATCCCCCACCGCGGCATAGACGGTCTTGGGCGGATCCATGAGTGGGAGTTTGCCGATGAGCACGTACGATCTGGGCCAGGACAGGGCCTGCCAGAGCCCACCACCCAGGTTTTTGTATCCCTTGGCCCGGATGGATTCGGCAGGATGCGGATCGGCGTTCGGGTCAGCCATGGCTCCCACTGCCGGAGCTTTGCGCTCCACTTTTCCCGTGGGCAAAATGAGCGCAGACACGCCGGTGTTGACGGACCGGGCCATGGCCAACCGAAGCTCCACGCTGCGGTAGACCGCCAGGGCCATGTGCTCGTACGGTTCTGACGTGGCCCCGAACCAGGCGTCGTTGGTGATGTTGACCAGGATGTTCGGATTCATCTTGGCCAGCCTTCGCCCAAAGGCCGGAATGATGTCTTCGTAGCAGATCAAGGGGCCGATGTTGTAGGTGCCGTCGGGCCGGACGTACTTGAACACCTTTGCTTCCTTGCCTCGATCGAAGTTCGACATGCGGTGGCGCCGGAAAATGC
Organism: uncultured Myxococcales bacterium; assembly: GCA_964539505.1. Lineage (GTDB taxonomy): Bacteria > Myxococcota_A > Polyangia > HGW-17 > SLPX01 > CAZIJS01. The sequence goes on along the minus strand of CAZIJS010000070.1, from coordinate 15,704 downwards.
TCTTCATGAAGGACAGTTCGTTGTAAAAGGGAATGTACTCACCGAAGACCAGCAGGAAAATCTTGTCGTAGAGGCCTTCCACCCTGCCGTTTCCATCCATCATGATGGCGGTGTTGTAGACTTTTTCGGCCTCTTGCTTGCCTGGCTTCCACTGGGCGGTGATGCTGCCGAAAATCACCGGCTTTTCGAATCCTCGTCGCACCCTGGCGTCGGGACGGATGTCGTCGTCCTTGGTGATGTTCCTGGGAAGCACGTAGGGGTAGGACGACTCGGACCAGACCAGCAGGTCGGCTCCTTTGGACTGGGCGAATCGGCTCAGCTCCTGGTGTATCCTGAGCTGGCGTCTCCGAAACCCGCGTTCCCCTTTGAGAGTGATACCGATGTTGCCCTGGATGAGGCCGGTGGTGACCTTGGGAGCCTTCTTCATGGCAGAGCGAACCTGGTAGAGCCGGATCTGGCCATAGACCAGGGCAGCGACGAGCAGCAGGGCGGCCAGGCCCACGCGTCGCAGGGGCAGCGTCTTTTTCTGTGCCCAGGCGTCGAGCAGGTCGAAGAGGGCCGAGTTGCTCACCATGAGGAGAAAGGAGACTCCAATGGGCCCGGTGAGGTCTGCCACCTGGATCACCGGGACCACCCAGGCCTGGGTGATGGCCAGGTACCAGGGGAAGATGAAGGGCAAGAGCATCTCCACCGCGGCCATGAGGACCGGGCCCACCCAGGTGACGCCGGTCAGCCCCCGTTTTCTCACCAGGGCCAGCCACCAGCCCCAGAGCCCGAATTCCAGGCCCTGGTAGGCCATCATGAGCAGGAAGATGGGAAACGCCCCCACGAACGGGATGTTTCCGAACCGTTCCAGAAGTCCGACAATCCAATAGAACCCGCCGATGTTGGCCACGGTGCCGGCGAGCCAGGAGACCAGGAAGGCCCGCTTCGGGCTGAGGTCCCGGATGGCCCAGAGTGTCGGGACCATGGCGAACCAGGCCAGGATCCAGATGTCGAACGAGGCACAGGCCAGAAACCATAATGTGCCGGAGAGGGCAGCCGCTGCCAGTCGCCAGACCCAGTTTCCCGTCTTCGTTTTGGTGAACCAGCTTTGCACGGTTCGCTCCTCGGTTGCCCAGTCCGGCCGGAAGAGTAGTCAAAAGCCCTGCGAGACGCAACTGCGCAATGACGTGGTGGCGCGCCGATCCGGTCATTCGGTCATTGCTCCCGTGGTTGGCCTGTCCGAGGTTATCGCGCCAGGAAGACAGGTTTGGATCGCGACGAAGCGGCCTGAGCCGTCGCTGACTGCGGCTGGTGTTGACTTGGTTCAGGAAGGTCTGGAGAAAGACGGATGGTGCCTGGGGCGCCCTCTGTGGGGTGCCTCGATGGATTCAGTGCGTCATCGATGTCTCCTGGATGGACTCGATGAGACGTCGAGGCTTCTTGCCTCGGTTTCGATGGAGGTCTGCCGCATCGTTCGATGCGGCAGACGCCCATGCAATCAGACAGACGCCTCAGTCTCCTCGAAGTTGCCGGGGAGACGATTTTGGGGCGAACGTGTCTGGGGCCGGGAAACTTGCAGGAGGACTTTTGGAGGCTATAGTCCGGGCATTACGGCTGGGCCGGCCGGATGGTTCGTCTCGATTCTCGGGGCGAAACAGCAGACTGGTGGGCCTGTCGGCCGGGTCCATGGTTGGATCTTGGTCGAAAGCGGTGCGGTTTTCGAAGAGCCGTGGAATATTGAGGTGCGCAACATGCTCATGAATTTTGCTCAGGTGCGACAGGCCGCCAGGGATGCGGCGGGATTCGTCATGGCCGTGGCCAAGGCCGAAGACGATGCGAGTGTGGAGGCTGCGGTTCACGCGCAAAGGGAAGGGCTGGCCGAGGCCATCCTCGTGGGCCGATCCGAGGAGATTCGATCCAAGGTGGTCCATTTCGGCGGCAATCCAAGCGATTTCGAGATCCGAGACATGGACGACGAGCAGGCCTGTGCCGACGAGGTGGTGCGGCTGGCCGCGGAAGGCCGGGCCCACGTGCTGCTCAAGGGGCGCCTGCCCACATCGGTGCTCCTGCGTTCGGTGTTCGCCAAGCAGGGCGGCCTGAGGACCGGGCGCATCGTGTCCGACGTGCGACTCTTCGATCATCCTTTCAAAGAGGATGGTTTTTTGGCCGTGACGGACGGAGGGGTGATTCCAGCCCCCAACCTGGAGCAGAAACGAGCCATCGTGGAAAATGCGGTCTGGGTCTATCACCGCCTCGGCATCGACAGCCCGAAGGTGGCGGCGCTCTGTGCCGTAGAAAAGGTGCAACCAGGCATGATCCACACCGAGGAAGCAGCTCGACTCAAGCAATGGAACCAGGACGGAACCATTGCCGGCTGTGTTCTGGAGGGCCCCATTTCGTTGGACCTGGCCCTGGTGCGCAAAGCCGTGGAAATCAAGGGCTATGAGTCGCCCGTGGCCGGCAGGGCCGATATCTTGCTTGGGCCCACCATCGAGGCGGTCAATATTTTGGGAAAGTCCCTGGTGTATTTCAAGGGCTGTGTGCCGGGACAGGTGGTGGTGGGAGCCAAGGTCCCGGTGCTCATCCCCTCCCGTGCGGATCCAGCCGAGGTGAAGCTCAACTCGGTGGCCCTTGCAGCGGTGGTGGCTCTTCGCTAAATTGATTGACTCTTCGTGAGGGCGGGCAGATCCTGGCTGGGCGGGTGGCTTTGGAGTGCACCCGTGGACCGAATCATTGCAGTGCAAGGAGGCAATCTGCAGCCATGACGAATTCACAGAGCAGAGACGATTTGGTGGCCGCTGCCCGATCCTGGATCGAGGGCGATCCGGATCCGGAGAGTCGGGCTGAACTCGAAGCTGTGTTGGACAGGGAAGATTTCGATGACCTGGCCGAGAGGATGGCCGGGACGCTGCATTTCGGCACCGCAGGCCTGCGGGGCATCGTGGGAGCTGGGTCGAACAGGATGAACCGTGCGGTGATCATCCGCGCCACTCGGGGGCTGGCTGATTATCTCCTGGCCGCCGAGCCGGGATTGGTGGTGGTGGGCCGCGACGCGAGACTGTCCAGTCCGCAGTTTCTAGAAGACACGGTGGCGGTGCTCGCGGCGGCCGGGCTTGCGGTCCATTATTTCGAGGGTCCGGTGCCCACTCCCGCAGTGGCCTATGCCGTCAGGGTACTGGGAGCCCGGGCCGGGATCATGATCACGGCCAGCCACAACCCCGCAGATTACAATGGATACAAGGTATACGCACCAAACGCGGTGCAGATCGTATCTCCGGTGGACCGAGACATCGCCCAGGCCATCGACAGGGTCGGGGCCGCGAACCAGGTTCCCCGGTTGGAAGATCCACTCCATGCAGAGGGAGTGGAACGGATAGACGATGCATTGATCGAGCAGTATTATGGAGATTTGGAGGTGGCCCGGGCTGGAGGACAGGCGGACCCAGACATGAAGGTCGTCTACACGCCCTTGCACGGGGTGGGCTGGCGATTCTTCGCAGAGGCCGCTGCCAGGGCCGGATACCGACACATCATCCCCGTGCCTGCGCAGGTGGAGCCGGATGGGAGCTTTCCCACCACGCATTTTCCCAACCCTGAAGAACCGGGAGCCATGGATTTGGCCATGGAACTGGGCCAGTCGCAGAGCGCCGACATGGTCCTGGCCAACGACCCCGATGCGGATCGACTGGCCGTGGCCGTTCCCACCGGGAATGGATGGGTGAGACTTTCCGGAAACCAGGTGGGCTGTTTGTTGGCTGACTATGTGCTCCAGCATGCGCCGTCCGAGCCACGGCCCATCGTGGTAGAGAGTATCGTGTCTTCGCCCATGCTGGGTGCCATCGCCGAGGCGTACGGCGCGCGTTTCGAGCAGACACTGACTGGGTTCAAGTGGATCTGGAACGCGGCCCTGGACCTGGAGGCTGCCGGAGAAGGGCGGTTTGTCTTTGGCTACGAGGAGGCGCTGGGCTACTCTGTGGGCAGGGCGGTCCGGGACAAGGACGGGATCACGGCAGCCACGGTCTTTGCCGACCTGGCTTCTGCATGCAAAAAAGAGGGGATCTCGGTTGGAGACAGGCTTGCGGCCCTGTATCGCCGTTTCGGCCTCTGGGTGAGCACCCAGAAGAGTATCGTGCGGCCAGGACGGGAGGGCGCCGAACAAATCGCCTCGGCC
>CAZIJS010000070.1:0-11538 GCA_964539505.1 uncultured Myxococcales bacterium | reverse complement strand
GACGGCTCGTTGTGGAATCCAAGGATTTTCGGACCGGCGCCGAGCACCGGCCCAGGTGGCTGGGAGCCACGCCCCTGGTGGCCCTGGAACTCGAAGGCCAGGCCCGGGTGCTCGTGCGGCCCAGTGGCACCGAGCCCAAACTCAAGATTTACGTAGACCTGCGGGCGGACCTTTCCGAGGGTGACGACGTCCAGGCAGTGGAACGAACGGCTCTGGATGCAGCACAGGGTATCGCTGAGGAGACGGCGGCGTTCGTGGGGCTGTCATAAGGATTCGTCCCGATCATTTTTCAGTCTGCCAACCCGATGTTTCCTGTCCCAGAGCCGGACTCCTGGATCATCTGGGCAACCCTGGGTCTTGCATTCAGAGACGAATTGGGTAACGTGGCCGGGAAAGTAAGGTCGCATGCATTGGACACAAGTGATGTGTGAATTCTGTTCGGTGTCGATCTGCTGCGCGGCCGCATGTGATGTTCAGAATTCATGAGACGCAACCGGCGCGCTGCGACGCCACAGCCATTTCTACGAGGCTCATGAAAGAAGCCACATCCGTCCTGGTCATCAATCCTGGAGCCACCTCCACGAAGATCGCATGGTTCGAAGGGGAATCCGAGGTCTTTTCGGAAACGTTGAGACACAGTGACGAAGAACTGGACAAGTTCGCCAGGGTGGCGGACCAGCGCTCCTTTCGAGTCTCTTGTGTGCTCGATTTCCTCCGCAAGGCAGGCAGACCCTTGTCCGCGGTATCTGCGGTGGCGGCCAGGGGAGGGCTGCTGCCCGGCCTGGAAGGGGGAACGTACCTGGTGGACCAGGCCATGGTGTCTTACCTGGAGCGGGCGCCCAGGGGGGAGCATGCGAGCAATCTCGGGGCTCCCATCGCCTGGGACCTTGCCCGGGAGGCAGGGGTGTCGGCCTACGTGACGGACCCTGTTTCAGTGGACGAGATGGAGCCCGAGGCGCGCCTGTCGGGGTACCCGCCCGTAGAGCGTGTGTCGCTGTTTCATGCGCTCAATATCCGGGCCGTGGCCCGGCGTCATGCCCAAATCCTGGGCCGCGAAATCACGGATCTCGATTTGGTGGTCTGCCACCTGGGCACTGGGATTTCGCTGGCGGCTCTGCGGGGCGGACGGGCGGTGGATGTGGTCAATCCCCGCGACGAGGGCCCCATGGCCATGGACCGGGCCGGTTCGGTGCCGGTGGTGGGTCTGCTCAAGCACATGAGTCGTGAGGGGATCGGGCCAGATGCTATGGTGCGGGACCTTTTTGGGCGGGGCGGTCTGTTTGCGTACCTGGGCACCAGGGATTTGCGGGAAGTCGAGAGACGGATGGATGCAGGAGACGAGCTGGCCGATCTGGTCTTTCGGGCCTTGGCCTACCAAGTGGCCAAGGCGGTCGGGGCAATGGCTTCGGTGCTTTCCGGCCGTCTGGACGCCCTTGTGTTCACAGGTGGCATGGCCCATTCCGAGCGGTTCATGACATTGTTGGAGCAACGGGTTGGTTTTCTGGGACCGGTCGCGGTCTATCCCGGTGAGGATGAGATGAGAGCACTGGCCGAAGGTGCAGTCAGGGTGCTCGAAGGACGTGAAGAGGTGAGACGGCTCGCGGTCTGACTCCTTGTGGGTCGGAGGAACTGCGTTGGACGGAGTTCGAAAGGAGACTTCATGGACAAGCTGCTCTCGGAAAAGGGTGGGACAACCCACTTTTTGCTCGGAAACGAGGCCATCGTGCGAGGCGCCCTGGAGGCGGGGGTGGCCTTGGCCACGACCTATCCGGGGACGCCGTCGTCGGAGATCGGCAATACCCTGTTCGGTCTGGCCAAGGAAACGGATCGCTATTACTTTGAGTTTGCCTCCAACGAGAAGGTTGCGCTGGAAGTGGCGGCGGCTTCTGCGGCCTCCGGGCTGCGTACCCTCTGTTTCATGAAGCACGTGGGTGTGAACGTGGCGGCCGATCCCCTCATGACGTTGGCCTATACCGGCGTGAGAGGCGGCCTGGTCCTGGTGACGGCAGGCGACCCTGGTTGCCATTCGAGCCAGAACGAGCAGGACAACCGTTACTATGGAAGGTTGGGTCTCCTCCCTGTCTTGGAACCGGCGACGCCCCAGGAATGCAAGGACATGGTCCTGGAGGGGATGCGGCTTTCCGAAGAGCTGGAACTGCCCGTGTTGCTGCGCACCACCACCAGGGTCAACCACATGCGGGGACTGGTGACGTTCGAAGACTTGCCTCATGAAGTCGAGAAGAGAAAACACTTCGAGCGCAACCCCGGCCGTTTCGTCACGGTGCCGGCAGTGGCCAGAAAGAGACGCAAGGTCCTGTTGGCTCGCATGGAGCAGGCGTCCGATCTGAGCAGTGCGTCACGTTTCAACCTGGTGACGGGCCGGGGCAGGCTGGGCGTGGTGACCAGCGGGGCTGCCGCGAACTACGTGGTCGATGCCCTGGTGGATCTGGATGCGGAAAACGAAGTCCAGGTCTTCAAGATCGGGTTTTCACATCCTCTCCCCGAGAAGAAGCTGGAGGAGTTTCTCACGTCCCTGGATCGTTGCCTCGTGGTCGAAGAACTCGAGCCCTTGCTGGAACGCGATCTCCATGCACTGGCGCATCGTAAGGGCATCGAAGTCGAGATTCTGGGAAAGGAGCAGGACCTGCTGCCCAGGGCCGGGGAATTCACGCCGGACATCGTGACCAAGGGCCTAGCTGCATTCCTTGGAAAGCCATATAGCGAGCCGGAACTGCCCGACGTGTCGGACCTGCCCAGTCGGCCTCCCAACCTCTGCCCGGGCTGTCCGCACCGAGCCACGTACTATGCAGCGAAGCTCGTGACAGAGGGCAAGGCCGTCTACAGCACGGACATCGGCTGTTACACGCTGGGTCTGCTCCCCCCGCTGGAGATGGCGGATTTCCTCGTCTGCATGGGCTCGTCGGTAACCTCTGCAGGTGGGTTCTCCCTGGCCACCGACCAAAAGCCGGTGGCCTTCATCGGTGATAGCACTTTCTTCCATACGGGAATCCCCGGCCTCATCAACGCGGTGCACAACCGTCACAACCTAGTGCTCGTGATCCTGGACAACTCCACCACGGCCATGACGGGACACCAGCCCCATCCGGGCAATCCCATCGACGGGATGCAGCGCCAGGCTCCCCCAGTCTCTATTGAATCGGTCTGCCGTGCCGCAGGAGTGGACCAGATCGAGAACGTTGTTGCCTTCGATCTGCGCCAGACCATGGAAGCCTTTCGCAGGGCCATGGACCACCAGGGGGTCTCGGTGATCATCAGTCGTGGCGCTTGCATTTTCGTGGACCGGCCCAGACTCGCCAAGCGGCCTGCCTTCCAGGTCGACCACGACAAGTGCATGTTCTGCGGGATCTTCCAGGATCACGAGGGCTGCACCGAGACGCTCCATCCCACGGTTCAGCGCACCAGGGCGGCCTGCCGACTGTCGGCCCTTGCCCCGGGATCGGATCCAGTGGAGGTGGACCTGCCCGCCAAGCCGGAGGTGGCCCCCTGTTCCTGGCGCTGTCCTGCGCATCTCTGCGTCCAGTCCTACGTGACCCTGGTCAAGGCAGGGCGTTACGCCGAAGCGGCCAAGGCGGTGCGGGACCGGATTCCCCTGGCTGGCGTGGTGAGCCGTGTCTGCCACAAGCCCTGCGAGCAGGCATGTACCAGGAGCCGTTTCGACGAACCGCTGGCCATCAATGCCATCAAGCGGTTCGCCATGGAACACGAAGACCTGGAGCGCACCAAGGCGGACTTGTCGGCCCGTCTCGAAGCAGCGGGTCGGTCCGGCAAGAAAGTGGCGGTTCTGGGCTCGGGGCCGGCCGGGTTGGCCGCTGCTCACGAGCTGGCACTCAAGGGTCACGCAGTGGAAATCTTCGAGGCAGCAGACCGCCCCGGAGGACTGTTGGCCCTCGGCATTCCCGCCTACCGTCTGCCCCGTGACGTGTTGGCCCGTGACCTGGAACTCATCGAGTTTCTCGGCGTGACGATTCACCTCAACAGCGCAGTGGGCAAAGATGTCACGTTCGAAGAGTTGCGAGGGCGGTTCGATGCGGTTCTGGTGGCCTTTGGGGCATGGAAGGGAGCCAGGCTCGCCGTTTCCGGTGAAAACCTGGAAGGGGTTTTGGATGCCTTGACGTTCTTGCGGTCGGTGAATGGCGGTACCAGAGACGGGGCCCTTGGTGGCAAAGTCCTGGTGGTCGGCGGTGGGGACGCGGCCCTGGATGCCGCCAGGGTGGCCAGGCGTCTGGGAGCCCAGGTGGAAGTGGCATACCGGCGCACCGAGCGTGAGATGCCGGCCAACAAGGAAGACGTGCGAGCGGCCAGAGACGAGGGGATCGACTTTCGGTTCCTGGTCTCGCCGGTGGAAGTCCTGGGCCAGGGCGGAAAGGTGAGAGCGGTGCGCCTCATCCGAAACGAGCTGGGTGAAAAGGACTCCTCGGGGCGTCGCAGACCCATTCCAGTGGATGGTTCGGAGTTCGATTTGGACTGTGACTGGGTAATCGTTGCCGTGGGTCAAAAAGCCGACCTGGATGCTTTGCCCGCGGAAGTCCGGCGGAACGATTGGGGTTCTCTGGCCGTGGATGAAGAACGTGGCTCCACGTCCATGGAAGGCCTGTTTGCGGCAGGTGACGTGGTGACAGGGCCCGACACGGTGATCGCGGCCATTGCGGCGGGCCAGAGGGCTGCGGCAGGCATCGATGCCTACCTGACGAAAGGCGAATGGAAGGCCCCGGTGGGCCATCACCTCGATGCCGAGAAAACCGTGCTCAAGTTTCTCTACGAGCCCACGGGATTGGAGAAAGCCAAACGGCTTGTCATGCCGGAGGCGGCTGCGGCTGAACGGGTCACGGATTTCCGGGAAGTGGAACTGGGGCTGGACGAGGAGACCGCCCTGGCCGAGGCGAGTCGTTGCCTGGCCTGCGGTTCTTGTGCCAAGTGCCGTATCTGCGTAGACACCTTGGCCTGTCCGGCGTTCTACGTGCAAGACGGGCTGATTTATATCGACGAGACACAGTGCACCGGCTGTGGGGCTTGTGCCCAGATTTGTCCCAACAAGGCCATCGTACCGAGGTCTGCATAGCTGGTGGGAGGTGAGACATGGCGGATCGGACCAGGATCTTCGTTTCCGGGGTGGGAGGCCAGGGTTCCATCACTTCCACCCTGATCATCGGTGAGGCGGCCGCCGCCGCAGGCCTCAACGTGGTGGCCAGCGAGGTGCACGGCATGGCCCAGCGGGGGGGGATCGTGGAGACCACGGTGCTGGTGGGCGATGTCCATGGGCCCATGGTTGGCGACGGGGCGGCGGACGTGCTCCTTGGCTTCGAGCCGGCCGAGGCCCTGCGGTTCTTGCGCAAGGCTTCTCCCGACAGGACGCTGGTGCTCATGAATCGGCATCCCATCATTCCCATCTGGGTCAGCCTGGGCAAGGAGGAGTATCCTTCCGTCGAATCCATCGAGGAACGCGTCCAGGCGAGAGCGAAACAGGTCTTTAGCTTCGACGCCAGGGAACTGGCGTCCCAGGCCGGGACTGCCAAGGCATTGGGCTCGGTGATGCTGGGCGCCTTGGCGGGGCTCGGATTGCTGGCGATTCCCGATTCGGTCTGGCTGGAGACCATTCTGTCCCAGGTTCCACGAAAATACCGCGAGGCCAATGAAAAGGCCTTTGCTGCTGGCCTGGCCATCACCCGCTGAAGTCCGTGACGCAATGCGCCGTTTGGCGCAGGCACTTTTTCATTTGTTGTTGAGGGACTTTGTTGTTCGCGATTGGTTCGCGGACGACAAGGAATGACAAAGGAGGGGGAGGAGACACCGGAATCGGTGCGTTGTATCCGATTCCGGTTGCGTCAACAGCCTCTAGTTGTTGGGATCGGCCGCCTCGATGTACCGGCCCATGCCTACGCCCAGGTTGTTGGGGTCTTCGCTGTAGACTGTCTCGGGGATGTTGGGGATCTGGTCGCCGTCGGTGTCCGGGAGGTTCTGGAGGAAGGCCAGGAATGCATACCAGGTCTTGATTTCCTGGATGCCGGCTGTGTCTGGGTCTCCGTCTATGCGCAGGGTCATGAAGTCCGCCGGGTCTTTGACGTTTACGAGGGACCCATCTCGGTGTTTGGGTTGGACCATGATTCCATATTGGGAGGCGTAGTCCAACATCAGCAGGGTGTAGAGGTCGGTGACCACTCGATAGAGCCTGGTGTCCGTCGGGTCGAGAATAGTGTCACAACTCGTGCTAAAGTAGTCTCCATCACCGCCTGGAATGGTGTCTGGGATGGCATTGCCACAAAGATGGATCGTGTGCACCTGGTGCATCGAAGCGCCGTTGGGATCCCATTCGAAGCGGACACCAGCGGGGTTCATCCAGGTGGTGTCGTCTCCCAGTGCCACTGCGATGGCCAGGGAGGCCTCACCCACGGTTCGAAGCTCCTCGTAGTTGAGGTAAAAAGAGATCAGAGGCCAGCCAGGGGCCCAGCGATTTGCAGGATCGGGAGTCATGCCCACGGGCAGGACGTTGAACACGTCTGCGAAGGTGGCGATTCCCCGGGTGCCCTTGAGTATGTCGTCGCGCATCACGCCTTGGGGCAGGGCCACGGCCACGGGGATGGTGACAGGGTCGTTCATATCGATATCACCGTTGCGCAGCATGGCGACAGTGGCGATGTTCCTGGCGGCGTCGGCCACCATGTCGCCCAGTGCGAATTCCTGGAACTTCTTGACGTGCAGATCGAAGGGCACGTTGGCGATGGGCGAAGCGATCTGCACTCCGATGCTGGCTTCCAGCGCCTGGTTGATCCCGGCATTGTACTGGTCGATCATGGCCTGGATGGTGGCATCGCCCATTTGTGTATCGTCCACCAGGATGTTTTCGTAGGTGTAGTCGGCCAGGGTGGCGCTGTCTTCGGTCACGTCGTAGGTTGCATTCAGGTGGCCCACGTAGAAGCTGTACCAGCCTGGGATGAACACGAGGGTGTCGTTGATCCGGTACGCATCGGACAGTTCGTGGTAGTGCCCCGAGCAGATGATGTCGATTCCCGACACCTCGCCGGCCAGGTCGGCGTCTTCACCGCTGCCGTCCGTATGGATGCCGCCGTGACTCACCAGGATGACCAGGTCCACACCGTCATTGTTGCGCAGGTCGTCTACCCACTGTTGCATGTGCGCCGTGTCGTGGTCGAAGGTCACCGGCGGTGCCGTTGGAGCCATCCAGTCGGCCTGCTGCCCCATCTGGCCCAGGAAGCCCACCTTCAGGCCGTTGGACAGGGTGGTGACGTATTTTTCTACGATGACACCGTTTTCTTTCAGGGCTTCCAGGTCGTCATCGGCCGTATCATCGGGATCGAAAACGGTGTTGGTGGCGATGACCGGCACGGTGAATCCGTGCTGCACCGCACCTGCATAGATTCCGGCCAGGCCGGCGGGGCCCCAATCAAACTCGTGGTTTCCGATGGTGGTGGCCGTGTATCCCATGGCCTGGAAGAAAGCCAGAGACAGGGCGTTCTGGGCGGTCATGTCGTAGACGGTGCCCATGAAAAAGTCCCCATCGTCGATGAGGAGGACGGGATGGTCCTCGGTTTCCTCTGCGGCACGAATTCTATCCATGATCCCGGCGATTCGGGACATGCCGCCGATGACCTCGTCGTTGTCACTCGTGTCCAAGGGGGTGTAATCCAGGTAGTTTCCAAAACCCACACCATGGGAGTGGAGGTCGGTGGTCACCACCAGGGAGAGGGACTTTTGGACAGGTGGCGCTGCGTCCACCTCTGCGTCCACCTCTGCGTCCACACCGGCATCAATCATATTATTATTGTTGTTGTCATTGTCGTCGTCGCTGCATCCGCTGCTGCTGAGCCACATTGGCATGCTGAGCAGGAATGCTGCCAGGAGCGACAGTCCCAGTTTCATGGTCCTCATGCTACCCTCCTTTTGGTTTTTGCTGAATAGAGGATTTTCGTTCGTATGACACATCGATACCTTGGTTGGCAAATTGTCTTATAAAATGTGTTCTATCTCATAGTAGGCGGCATGAGAGTTTTTGCAAGGAGGAAGCTTGGACGAGAGGGAAGTTTTCGTCGGAAAATGGTCTTTGTTCGGGTCACAAAACTGACCTCTTGCTTTCCGCCATGGCTCTGCGATAATATGCAGCCTCCATGAAGAGACTTGACGCTTGTCAATCCTGTGCACGCCAATACGATCTGTCCGGGTATCTGCCGGGTGGCAAGCTGCGCTGTGCCTGCGGGGAGATGCTGGAAGTCCCGAACAATCCAGGAATGGACGCATCGGTTCTTCACTGTGCGTCCTGTGGTGCTCCAGTGGCGTCCGGTTGGGAGCAATGTGAGTATTGAGGAGAAATCGATGGCAATCAAACCCACATTGGACGTAATGAATCCGCCCATGACATACGAATCCGCCCTGGTGGAGGCCAACCGCTGTCTTTTGTGTGAAGACCCTCCCTGCGTCAAGGGCTGCCCTGCCTCCGTCCCGGTACGCGATTTTATCCGGAAGTTTCGGTTCGGCGACCTGGAGGGATCTGCGGCAGCCATCCAGCGAGCGAATGTGCTGGGCGGTGTCTGTGGTGTGGTGTGTGAGACATCCATGCAGTGTCAGAAAGAATGCACCGCCGCCAAGTTGGGAAAGCCCATCGATATCGGTGGCTTGCAGCGCTTCATTATCGAATCTGTGGCCGGGCAGGGATTGAGTCTCCCCTTTGGCCCTGGCGAGGCCACCGGTAAGAGAGTGGCGGTGGTTGGAGGGGGGCCGGCAGGGCTTGCCACTGCTGCTGAGTTGAGGCGTCTGGGGCATGCAGTCACCTTGTTCGATCGCCATTCCCGTCTCGGAGGCACGGCCCGCTATGGCATCCCCCCCTTCCGGCTCCATCGATCGCTTCTCGATGCCGAGACAGAGGCTGTCACTGCTCTCGGTGTGGACGTTCATCTCGGACAGGATGCCGATGCCGAGCAACTCCAGTCGGATTTCGATGCGGTGGTGCTTGCCACCGGGCAGGTCCAGGGCCGAAAGTTGGGCATCGAGGGCGAGGATCTTCCCCAGGTCCTCGATGGTCTCGCGGTGTTGTCCTGGCTTCGTGAGTCTCCGGGAAGTCATCCGCTCCATGGCAAGGTCCTGGTGGTGGGTGGGGGCAATACCTCCATGGACGTGGCCGCTGCTGCCTTGGACCTCGGTGCTCAGGAGGTGACGGTGCTGTATCGTCGTTCACAGGCCGAGATGCCGGCATGGCCTTCGGAACGGGAAAAGGCGCTGTCATTGGGGATCTCTCTACGCACGCTCACGGTTCCAGTGGAGGTTCTGGGAGAGCAGAAGGTGGAAGGTGTGCGATGCCGCGCCATGATCCTGGGGGAGGCGGATTCTTCCGGGAGACGCAGGCCGGTCCCGGCGGAGGGCGAGTCCTTCGTGATTCCTGCAGACTTCCTGCTCGTGGCCGTGGGCCAAGGGGCCGAGGAGCCCTTGCCCGAGGCCTTGGGTTTGACGCTCACCAATCGAGGAGAGGTCGAGGTTTCACAGCTCGGCCGCACGAGCAATCCCAGGGTGTTTGCTGCAGGAGACCTTGCTGGCGGCCCCAAGACCGTCGTGGCCTCGGTGGCCCAGGGAAAGAAAGTCGCGCAGGTGGTGCATCAGACCCTGACGGAGTCCGTGGCTCCCGAGCCCTCGTGGCGAGAGGCCCTGCCTCCGGAAGTCTCATTGGAAGTGGACTTTTGTGGGGTGCATTTTCTCAATCCCTTCATCCTTGCTGCCGCGCCTCCCAGCGACGATTATGAAATGGTCCGGCGAGCTTTTCAGGCGGGCTGGGCCGGCGCGGTTCTCAAGACCACGAGCGTGGAGGGCACACCGGTTCCCCTGAAGTACCCGATGATGGCGGCCATGGACCTGGGGGGGGGCAAGGTCACTGGTCTGGGCAACATCGATCTCATTTCGGAGCACCACATCGATGTCATCGAGGAGCGGATCGGGCGCCTCAAGGAAGAGTTTCCCGATCGGATCGTCGTGGGCAGCATGATGGGTGCCACAAAGGAGGACTGGCAGCAGCTTGCACAGAGGCTCTCTGCTGCGGGTGCCGACCTCATCGAGTGCAGCTTTTCCTGTCCGCAGGGCTCCCTGGGATCCAGGCCCGGGGCCATGTTGGGCCAGGACGTGGCCTTGTCTCGCACCGTGGCCGGTTGGGTCAAGGAGGCGGCGGGCGATACGCCGGTGGTGATCAAGTTGACTCCCCAGGTGGCAGACATTGCGGAAGTGGCCCAGGCAGTCAAAGATGCAGGCGCGGACGCTGTTTGTGCCTCGAACACGATCCCTTCGTTGATGGGTTTGGATCCCGAGACGCTCCGGCCCAGGCCCACCGTGGGGACGAAGAGTTCCTATTCCGGCTTGTCCGGACCGGCGATTTTGCCCATCACCTTGCGCAACATCGCTGAAATCGCAAAGACAGTGGGCATCCCCATCACAGGAACCGGAGGGCCCGTCACTGCGTATGATGCCGTACAAATCATGGCCGTGGGCGCCACCACCGTCCAATTTTGTACCGCTGTCATGACCTATGGATATCGAATCATCGAAGACCTGCTGGAAGGTTTGGCTTGGGAGTTGTCACGCAGACACTTGACCCATCCATCGCAACTCGTGGGCAAGGCTCTCGATGCCGTGGCCACACACGACGCACTCGTTCAGGCAGGCGACGTGGTCTGTCACATCGATACAGAACGCTGCATCGGCTGCGGGAGGTGTTTTCTGGCCTGCCGAGATGGCGGTCACCAGGCGATCTCTTTCGATTTGGAGAGCCGGCAGCCGACGGTGGATCCAGAACGCTGTGTGGGCTGTGCCTTTTGCACCCAGGTCTGTCCCGTGTCAGGCTGTATGTGGATGGAGACTCGGGATTGACGGTGGCGACCGGGCTGCCACAGACAGGAAGCACTGGACATGACGAAAAAACCGATCCAGACGGTGCTCGTGACGGGAGCGGCCGGTGCCGTTGGACGGCAGGTGGTTCGGATGTCGCTGCAGCGTGGTTTTTCGGTGGTGGCGGCTGACCGGCCGGGGTCATCTTATCCTAAATCTGTCGACAACGACCACTGTCGGGTCGTTTCAGGTGACCTCACTTCCGAGTCCTTTCGTGAAGAAATCGTGACCGGCGTGGACGCGGTGGTGCATGCCGCCGACTCCACGGGGAGTGACATGGGCGCCGTGAACGTGGAGGCCACCCGCAGGCTCTACGAGGTGGCCAGGCGGGCCGGTGCAGGGGCGTTCGTCCAGGTCTCCTGTGGTACGGTATATCGGCGTACGAGAAGGACAATGGATGAGCGGGCCCCCATGGTCGTGACCACTGACTATGGAAGAACGCGGGTCGCTGCCGAGCAGGTGCTTCGTGCGGCGTCCAAGAACCAGGGCCCTTTGCTGACCATCCTGCGGACAGGACCGGTGTTCGGCCCGGGTTCGCGTGGGATCGGCGGCCTGGTGGCGGGCCTGCCCCCCATCATCCAATCCCTGGTGGGCGCCAGGGCGACGTTCAAGGGCGGGCCGCGTTGGACATGGTCTCATTCG
>CAZIJS010000069.1:0-18838 GCA_964539505.1 uncultured Myxococcales bacterium | reverse complement strand
CTACGGCGCTCCGCCTGGCCTCGGCCACGAATCGGATCGGAGCGCCCTCCAGACCATTGTGCTGTGGTGACAATCCCTGATGATACTGCCCGGGCAAAATCACCACCGTATCGCCGGCCGAGGCGTTTGCATTGGCCTGTCCCATGGTCCAGGGACGATTCCGACTGCCGTCTCCCTGGCCGTCTGCAGATGCGGACACATACTTGAGACTTCCCCCGGTTGCAGTCCCCTCCACGACCACGTCCAGGGTGACTTGGACCGTGTTGGTTCCATCGGTGACATCCAGGAACACCTGCCCGGAACCGAGTTTCCCAGGCCTGGGAACCACCACCAAATGGCCCGAGCACCCGTCTCCACGGTCTTCGCAACGAGCGGAAACTGAAGCCATCGGCAACAGGTCTTCGTCACTCGTTCCCTGCACGGTCAAAGAAACCGTCTGGACGTCTTCCTCTGGACCACCACCCTCGTCGAGTTGAAAAAACAGGTGCCCTTCGCTGCCTTCCAGGATCCACAGATTCGTCGACCCCGAATAGCTGGGAGGACTGTCGACGTCCGAATCACTCCGTCCGCCGTCGCCCATCCTCCCGTCACTCATCGCCCCGTCAGACAGGGTCCCGTCCCGGAGATCTCCATCGTTCCTGGATCCATCCGAAAGGCCTCCATCTCCAACGTCCGCATCCAAAACACCGCTGTTACCCACACGCCCGGAACAGCCCGGCATCCAGCCAAGAGACCGCAGAACGACGGCCGCCGACGCGATGGCTCCGGCACAGGACCTCGCACCCAACCCTTGCCATGTTCGCTTGCTTCCAGTCCCCTCCTTACAAAGCAACACATCAGACATCCCATTCCACGGAACGTCTTTTTGAATGTTGTCCGACATGTTATTTGCGCACACAAAAACTCACCTGATCAACGCAAATCTCCTCTAAGATAATGTGATATCATTCGCAACGTTCGACACAATCGAAAGGGTCTGTCGTGCAACGTAAGACACCGCGCCGGAGGCGCCTGGGAGGGGTCATGACCAGAAACGAAAAAAGAGCAGCCATCACCCATCTCCTGTTCGTCATCTGTTGGTTTGCGGGTGGCTTGGCGCCTGGCAACGCGCTTGGGCCGAACCCCTTGCGGTCCCGACATTCCACAGCATCGGGCTCTATTGGTCTCCCCAGGGAGGGGGGCCCGACAGGTCCGTTCGGGTCCGCTATCGAGAAGCAGACACGGACCTGTGGTTCGATGGCCTTGCCATGCGCTACAACCCGATAACGGGCACAGACATGGATCTGGCAGACTACCGCGGCAGCCTGGTGCACCTGCGTCCCGGATCGACGTATGAAATTCAACTGTCCCTGGATGACGGCACAGAGGATGCGACTGTCATTGCATCAACATGGCCGGAAGACTTTCCCCTGGCCAAAACGATTCAGGTCTCATCCAGCAACGAACCACTCGACATCACCGAATCCGGTTCGCCGGAGGGCTATGTCCTCTACGATGGCTCCGGGGCCACCATCGATGTGCAGGACCAGTCCGACTACGACGTCACCATCGATGCCTCGTACGTCATCATCAGGGGGCTGGTCCTCAAGGGCGCCCACCGTGACGGAGTCCGGATTTTGGGAGGCCACGACATCATCCTCGAAGACCTGGACATCTCTGGATGGGGGCGCTTGGATTTCGATGGAGACTACGGGCAAAACATGGACGCAGCCCTGTTTTGCAGCAACGAAGAGGTCACCAGAGTCGTGATGCAGCGATGCCTCATGCACGATCCACGCTACGGTTCCAACAGTTGGGCGGATTACAACTGCCACTCGGAAAACTCCTGTTCCAACCATCCTGCAGGCCCCCAGGTCATCGTCTTCATCAACAGCGCGGGCAACCACGTGTTTCGATACAACGAGGCATGGTCCACAACCGGTCACTACTACAACGACATCTTCGGGGGCGGTTCCAACGGGAGCTTCGAAGGTTTTCCCGGACCGGACTCGGACATCTACGGCAACGATCTCGCCAACTGCTGGGACGACGGCATCGAGGCCGAAGGCGGCGGCAGGAACGTGCGGATCTGGGCAAACCACGTCACCGACACTTTTCTGGCCTATGCCAATGCACCCACGTCCATTGGGCCCATGTACTGGTGGAGGAACGTCTCGGGACGTTGCTACACCCCAGACGACAGCCAATATGGAAGCTATGGTCCGTTCATGAAAATGGGCTATGCAGACAGCGTGGAGTGGATGACGGGCCACATGTACCTGTTCCACAACACCATCTGGAATGCCGATGACCAGGGCTGCGGGTGAATCGGTGGATCGAGCCGATGGATCAAGCATTGTGTCACGAGAAACAACGTCCTTCACGTGCGATCCGACGCCGGCCGATCCATCTCGATCAGAGACGGCAACCAAGACAATGACTTCGACTCCGACCTCTACAGCGCAGAGGTCCCCGCAGACTCGGAGGCACAGGGCATCAGCGCAGTGCCCACCTATGCTGCCACGGGCTACGACCCACTGCATTCCGCAGGAGACTACCAACTGGCTCAGGGCAGCGCGGGACAAGACGATGCCGAACTTCTGCCCAACTTCGACGACTATTTCCTGGGTGATGCTCCGGACATGGGGGTTCAAGAAACAGGGACCGCCCCCATGGTTTTCGGCGTCTCGGCAGGCCAACCGCCCAGGATCACCACCGAGGCCCTGCCCGACACGGCAGTGGGACGAAACTACGAGTTCCATCTCGACGCAGCAGGCGGACGTGGTCCCATTCTCTGGACCTTGATTGCCGGAAGCCTGGCGCCGGGACTGTCCTTGGACCGGGACGGCACGATTCATGGCATCCCGCAGCAGGTCGGCTCCTACAGCTTTTCTCTGTATGCTCGAAACGCCGACTTTCTCCTGGACCGCGCCGATCTCACCATGACCGTCCTCGAACAGGGCGAATGCATTCCTCCCGAGGTTCTCTGCGGATCAGACTGCATAGACATCACGAGCGACCCCGAGCACTGCGGATCCTGTGATCGCACCTGTGATCCCGGCCAGGTCTGTCTCGACTCGATCTGCCGCCCCGAAGGGGACACGACTGATGGAGGCACCGGAGACGGAGGACCTGGAGAGGCGGACGCAACAAATCATTCTTCCAAAGCCTCCCAGGGATGCGGGTGCATGCTGGGAACCCGGGACGATGGAGGATCTGGGGCTGTCTTGTTCATCGTCCTGGCTCTCGTGGTCCTCTCCAGACAGCGCCGCCGCTGACAAAATGCTCGGTTGACTGCCTCGGTTTTCTCTTCCAACCAGCACCCTCCTCGGATGCGGACCAGAGCGCGGGCGGCAGGAACCAGATCGGGTTCGCACTCGCCCAAGGGCTGGACGGCCCCTGGTACAAAGTGCCTGGACCGCTCGTGGCGGCCTCTGAATGGTGGGGGGCCGGCCAGCCATCTGCCACCGCCGTCTCGGGCGGCCGATTGCTCCTGTTCTACAGCAGGGGCGACAGCTCGAGCACAGCCATGCTCTGGCACGAGGCGGACCTGTCCGACGCCGCGCACCCGATCCTTGGGCCTGAGCGTCTCCTGCCCGTGGCAGGACTCACCAACGAAGGCGGAGGCCCGGACAATCTCCTCCAGGGGGCAGCCCTGGCCTATGATGCCGTCCAGGACATTTTTTGGCTCGTCCGGCCCGGCCATCCCTTCCCTTTGGATTGTCCAGACTGGATTTCAGACTCCCTGCAGATTGCCACCCTGCCGAGTGCCGACCTCTGGACGGGAGGCGGAGCGTGGACCCTGCGAGCCGAAGTGACATCGGGCATCACGAATAGCCACCGCATTTTCGACCCTGGGTTCATTCGAAATGCCTTCGGCGGACTGGCCAATGGTTCGGACCCGGATGTCCTCGTCTCCACCGCGGGCGACTGTCCCGATTGGCTCTGGTCCTATCGTTACCATGTCGTGTCCGACCAGGGTTCGAGGAACAGGCCGTGACCAGAGCCCCGGCCTCGTTCGGACAAGCACATGCAATCATGGGTCGAGACGACGGGACGGACGAGCCTGGATGGCCACAGTTACTTCAGATGAGGGGTGTCTTGCCTGCTCGTCTCCAGCCCTCATTGCCAACATCTCGAGATGCGGCGGCGCTTTCTGTTGAAATTGCAACTATCTCCCGGTAAACTTTCCCTGACTCTATTGGTGAAAGGTTTCTTTCAGTCCACAGCCTGGAACACGGATCGACATCGCCGTTGTCCGGGCAAGGCTCAATCACATGGAACCAGGCCAGATCGTCGGTGAAAAATACAAGATCCTCCGGGAATTGGGGCGTGGTGCCATGGGCGCGGTGTTCGAGGTGGAACACGTCTTTATCAAGAAACGGTTCGCCCTCAAGAGCATCAACCCGGAACTGGCCAAGAACCCGGAGTTTCGGGCCAGGGCACTGCGCGAGAGCCAGGCCTCGGCAGCCATCCGCCACCCAAACATCGTGGACGTGTCCGACTTTGGAGAGACGAAGGACGGTGCGCCCTACATCGTGATGGAATTTCTGGATGGCAGGCCCCTGACGGACGTCATCGAAGAACAAGCTCCCATGTCCGGTCTGAGGGCCCTGCGGATCGCTGTCGAGATCCTCGAGGGCCTGGAGGCCGCCCACAAGGCGGGCATCGTGCACCGCGACATCAAGCCCGACAACATCTTCGTGCTCTCGGACTCACTCCCGGACTCCCCGCACATCAAGATCGTAGATTTCGGCATCTCCAAGATGCGCACCACCGAAGAAGGCATGACCCTGACCAGGACCAACGCGGTCATGGGCACGCCTTACTACATGAGCCTGGAGCAATGTCGAGGCGCCAAGGACGTGGACGGCCGAGCCGACTTGTTCTCCGTGGGCGTGATTCTCTTCGAGCTCCTTTCCCGAAGGATTCCCTTCGAAGCAGACACCTTCGCCGAACTCGTGGTCAAGATGGTCAAAGGCGAACGAACGCCCGTGGCCGAAGCTGCACCCTGGGTTCCCGCCCCCCTGGCTGCCCTGGTGGAGAAGGCCACAGCCGTGGAACGAACGGAGCGTTTTGCAGATGCCTCGGCCATGCTTGCAGAAATCCATCGCCTCATGGAGACGCTGCCGAACCTGGATGCGCCTCCGGGGCAGTCAAGCAACGGAGAGCCCAAGGGAATGGTCCCTGTGTCCGGAACGGAGGCAACCACTTTCGACGTTCCCCAGGGCAAACACGTCACCTCGTCGGAGCCTGCGGCAGAGGGATCGCCACAGGATGCAGCGGAGGATCGGTGGAAAGACTTCCGTCGAGACGAAGTCACAGAACAGGTCGAGGTCCCGGCGTTCGATGACGGAAACTCGTCGGCGCTGTCACGTTCCAACAGGCCTTGGCTCTGGCCCGTACTGGGGCTGGGAATCACGGTGTCGGCGCTTGTCGGCTATTTCCTCCTTCGTGGGGACCACTCACGGAGGGACGCACAGGTAGCGTCTGAGGAAACTTCCATCAGTTCCAGCCATGACGCCGGCGCGAAAACAAGTGTCGACCCAGACGCTGCAGGGGCACATGGAATCATCGAAGACGCATCCAACGCAAGGGATGCAGCGCTCAGCCCCACGACACCCGATGCCGACACCGGGAGGCCAGGGACTTCAAGGCAGACGAAGCCTCGTCCGAGGTCTTCAGCGAGGCCATCGAGGCCTGCGCGCAGGCGGTCCAGGAACCGCACGAGGCACAGGACGCGCCACAGAACACCAACCAGATTCCGGCTCAAGACAAATGATTGACTCCTGCCAGACAATCTGCGTCAATCGGTCCATCGACGCCGAGGAAACAGCAAGACATGTCATGGGAAACACTCCCATCCCAGGAGGTCACAGATGAACGCACGACAACTGTTCGCCGCCACCCTGGCCCTGCTGGTGACCGCGTCTTGGTCCCAGGCGCAGGCAGGCAGGCACCATCGCTCCGCGCAACGGGAACAGGCGGACATTTCAGCGGTCACGGCCGGCACATGCCCAGCGCTTCCCCGCCGGAGCAGCAAAAAGAAACGATACGCCAAACGCTTCTTCAAGCTCTCTATCAAACTCGCCACGGAAGGAAAACTCGATGCAGCCATGAAGGCCAGCGAGTGTTCCTTTCGGGCAAGACCCAAGGCCAATGCATTTTACAACTATGCCAAGTTGGCGGAACGTCTCGGTCTCTTTACCAAAGCCATTTTCGGCTACCAGCGGTATCTTGCCTTGAACCCGAAAGCCACCGACGCCATCGAGGTCCAGGAAAAAATCGACGTGCTTCAAAAAGCACTGGCCGAAAAGCGCCGCAAGGAAGAAGAGGCGCGGCGGGCGGAAGAAATCAAAAAGCAGGCGGAAATCCTGGCCAGGCAAAAGCTCGCCGCAGAGCGTAAGGCCCGCGAAGAAAAGGAACGCAGAAAACGCATGGCGGAAAAGAAGAGGCTTGCCGAGTTGGCGAAGAAACGCGCCGAAATGGAAAAACGGCAGGCCGAAATCAAGGCGAAACTGGCCCGCATCAAGGCCAAGGAGGCAGAGGCCAAGGCCAGGATGGAGCGCATCTTGCTGGCCCGCAAACTGGATGCAAAACGCCGCAAATTCACCACCTCGGCCTGGGTCCTCGGGGGCATGGGTGTGGCGGCCCTGGCGGCTTCGGCAGCCTTCGCAGGCCTTTCTCTGGCAGACAAACGCACGGTGGAAAATGCCCCCCAGGACGAACCTTGGAAAGGAGACGTGGCAAAAGCCTACGACCAGGCCAAAACCTTTGCCCTGGCCTCCTACATAACCCTTGGGGCAGGCACCCTGCTCGTAGCCACGGCGGGCGTGCTCTACGGCCTGTCGCGGAAAGTTCGCGTGGAAACCCCAGACAGGGCCGGCACATCGAAAGGCAAGAAGTCCTCGTTGCTGGTCCTGCCCATGGCCGGGCCAAGGGGCGGCGGCATCCAGGTAACCCTCTCCTTTTGAGCCGGATTTTCGTCGCAGACATTGGAGGCATGCATGTCACGACGCATTCTTCTCTCGCTGCTCCTTTCCAGCCTGTTTGCCATGGGAGCCTGCAAGACCACAATCCAAGACGGCCGTTTCCTCTGCGTGCGAGGTGAACCGGGGACCTGTCCTGACGGGTGGGACTGCCGAGCCGATCCAGAGAGCAAAGCATTCCATTGCTACTCGAGTCCCAGCCCCGTCTGTGGCGACGGGGTGGTGGACGACGCGACAGAACTGGCTGCTTTGGACTTGCAGGGGCAACCCGAAGATTGCGACGGCTGGGTCACGACGGCATCTCTGTCTTGTGAGGCCGAGGGCTTTGCCGGCGGCTCGGTGCTCCTCTGTGGAACCGACTGCAGGGTCAACCCAATCTTCTGCCAGAAGAGCCTGTGCGGCAACACTGTGCTGGACCAGTGGACTGGGCCCAACGGCCCCCTCACAGAGGAATGTGACGGCACGAAAGTCACACAAACATGCGCAGACCTGGGCGCCAAAGGCCAGGGAGCCCCAGCATGCGGCATGGACTGCCGTCTCGACCCATCGACCTGTCCTGCTCTCGATACCTGTGGAAACGGCATCCAGGAGGGCACAGAGGCCTGCGACGGCACGGATCTGGGATCTGCCACCTGTGAGAGCCTGGGGTTTTCCGGGGGAGGGACGCTCCATTGCAACGCCAACTGCACGTTCAACAGGGCTGACTGTCTGCC
Organism: uncultured Myxococcales bacterium; assembly: GCA_964539505.1. Taxonomy (GTDB): domain Bacteria; phylum Myxococcota_A; class Polyangia; order HGW-17; family SLPX01; genus CAZIJS01. The sequence goes on along the minus strand of CAZIJS010000069.1, from coordinate 11,157 downwards.
CACGGATTGTGGAAATGGCATCGCGGAAGACGCCCAGGAACCGTCATTCTATGAACAGTGTGACGGATCCGACCTGCGGGGCCAGAGCTGTGAAAGCATGGGGCTAAGCGGTGGCACCCTGGCCTGCACGAGCACCTGCCGATTCGATCTGTCGGGCTGCACAGCATCTCCCACCTGCGGTAACGGAATCCTGGACCGGTTCGAGCAATGCGACGGCTCCAACCTGCGGAACCTGCGCTGCGAGCATTTTGGATTTGTCGCGGGGGGCGACCTGTCCTGCAACGACAACTGCACGCTGGATTTCTCAGGCTGTCTCTGAGCCCCTTTTTGCTGTGACACCTTCAGGGATGATCGAAGAGAGTCTCAATCAGGACTGGGGGAAATTTTGGATCAAAACTCAGTGTTGATCTGCGTGATGAACATGTGCACATCCCGCTTGGCCATGTACCCAGTGGTGGGATCCTCGTTGTACTTTCCATCGATCCAGCTCGCAGCGCCACTGTAGTCGTCACCGTTTTTCTGATAGATGTAGTTGATCTTGAGATGGGAGTGGATGCCCTCGAAAAAGACGTTCAGCCCAGAAGTGATCCGCCATGCGTAGTTCTGGCTCTGCTTCTGGTTCATCTTCAAATAATCGAACCGAACCAGAGGCTCGATGAAGTCGCCGATGGGCAGCGCCAAGTGGAACCAGGTTCCCCAACCGTCCACCTTGTCACGGTTCTTGGCCCAGGGCACGAAATGCCGGTACGCAAATTCGCCCATCGTATTGATCCCGAAAGTCTTGTTGAAGCGGTGGGTGTAGCGCATCAAGAACGTGGCCTTGATGTCAGTGTCAGCCTTGTCTTTGGCGAAATCCGCTGCATTGCAGGTCGAATTTGGCAGGTCCGCTGCGTCGTAAGAGCAATGGGGAAAGGCGAACCAGGCATCCGCCCCGATGAGCAGGCCCCTGGCACCACCTTTGGCGAACTTGTATTCCGCCCGCACCAGGAAGTCCTTGTAAACGTTGTCGTCCTTCCAGCCGTTTACAGGACCGGAGAATACGCCGAAAATACCCCTGAAGGATCCAGGGCCCATGGCCTTTTTGTAGATGAATTCACCGCCGAGCTGCCGCCAGGGAGCATACTTGCCCTCGGTCATGTAAATGGGATACTCTGCAGTCTCCAGCCTGGTGATCAAGATCGGCATGATGAGCGTGAAATGAGGCAGGTAGCGCCCCACCATGATGGACAGGCCGGGGATCCAGGGCACGTCATAGATGAACTTGAAATCCAGCAACCAGGGTTTGAGCACCGCATCGCCCTGGAATACGTATTTGAGATTCTTGCTGAACAAGTGGCCAAGAAGAATCAGCCGGATACGCTGGGCCTCGATGCCCATAAACTGCTTCGTTGCACCACCCTTCCGGTAGGTTACCCAGTCACCAGAGAAAGTGGAACGAATCGGCATGATGAACCGGGCGGAGAGGAGTCCGAGGATCCGCAGCGACCCAAAGCTGGACTTCACGGGGGGCAGCACGGGCTTGGGCCTGGCAGCCGACGACGCCGGGGTGATGGGCGGCCCGGGAGTCTTGTGCACGTGCCAGGCCTCGCTACGCGCCCTCTTCTCTTCTTTCCGAGCTTCGACTCGAGGCTTTTCCTTTCGTGCCTCGGGGCGCGCCGCCGGCTGGGCTGCCGGTTGCGTGGCCGGCTGGGTTGCCGGTTGCGCCGTCGGCTGACTCGGTTGACCAGGCTGGGCCCCCGGCTGGCTGGGCTGGGCTGGCTGGGCGCCTGGTTGCCCTGGTTGGCTGGGCTGGCCTGGCTGGGCGCCTGGTTGCCCCGGTTGGCTGGGCTGGCCTGGCTGGGCGCCCCCCTGCTCCCCGCCTGACTGTCCGCCTTGGCCCGATCCGGCCGTCTGCGCAAAAACGGGACTTGCAAGCAAGAGAATCGACAGAACACCTATCCATTTGACCACGACATTTCGGATTCCCACGGTCGGCCTCCTTTGTTTCCGGGGCGATCGATCGCCCATTGCTCACTGTAGACCATCGATAACCATCGGCCTTCGCCCTTTGTGAATTTCCAGGGGGACGAATGCCGAAACCGGCTGCCTTTTAACAACCTCATTTCGAATTGTGAAGGGCAAAGTGAACGAATCCTCACAAGGAAACGAGTCACTCAATGCCCATCCTGTCCAGCCGATTTCCTCCTGTCTCGCCTATTCCAGCCGCCTTTTTTAATCCTGGCTGTCGGGACGTCTCCTGTACAATGGTTGTCGAGACCTCTCCTGAATGGCAAAAAGAAAACTGCAGGCAATCGGGAGTCGGCCCGACGAGACCGCATCTTCCCGGCTGCGTCACCGGCTGAGACATGGGTCGGCTTGGGCCCTGTTACGGATGGAAGGATGGATTCATGAAGATCGACACTCACGGTTTGACCTTGGTGGTGGTGGCTTTCAACGAAGAACAAAACCTGGAGCGCACCGTCGAAGAGGCAATCCTCGTCATCCAAGACCTCACACCTGCCCCGGAAATCATCATCGTAGACGACGGCTCCACCGATCGGACCGGTCCCTTGGCCGATCAGTTGGCGGGACGGCTGGCCTGGGTCCATGCCCTGCACCACGACCGTAACCTGGGCATGGGTGCGGCACTCAAGACCGGGTACAGGGCTGCAACGAAGGCCTACGTGACCTTTCTCCCTGGCGACGGCCAGATCCCGGCCTCGGGATTGACTGCGCTGTGGAACCGGGTCCTGGCCACTGATGCGGACCTGGTGCTCTCCCACTACCGCAAGCGACGTGATGGTCTCCACCGATGGGTCCTGTCCAAGGGATTGCGGCTGACCACCATGCTGGTGGCAGGCACTAGGGTCCGCAGTGAAGGTCCCTACCTGGTCCGGCGCGATGTCCTGACACGAGTCCCCCTGCATTCTGACAGCTTCTTTTTGAACCTAGAACTCCCGATCCGGGCCTCCCGCATGGGATTGTCCATCCAGGATGTGGAACTGGAAGTCAGACCCAGGCAGGCAGGACAATCCAAAGTGGTCTCGGTCCGAAAAATTGCCTCGGTCCTGAGGGACCTGACGGCCCTGCGCTTGCGCATGTGGCGACGACACCAAGACTCGCGATAGGGCTGAAACGTCACCGTTTGACAGGCAGGGCGGTTCATAGGATACCTCAACTATCTGGCACCATGCGATACAGGAGATCATGGAACGAGCAGCAACACAACAGCCTGGCCGGGCGATGGACCTGTCGACGAAAATCCGACAAGAAATCTCCAAGGCTTTCGTGGGCTCGATCCGGGTCATGGACCTGACCCTGAGTTGCTTACTCGCCAGAGGCCATCTGCTCATCGAAGACGTGCCCGGCGTGGGGAAGACTACCTTGGCCATGTCCCTGGCAAGAGCCATGGGAGGCACATTCCGCCGCATTCAATTTACCTCCGATTTGATGCCTTCGGACGTGATAGGCGTGTCGGTCTATGACCAGGCCCAGGGAGATTTCCGTTTTCTCCATGGTCCCGTCTTCTCCCATGTGCTCCTGGCAGACGAAATCAACAGAGCCACTCCGCGGACACAGTCGGCTCTGCTCGAAGCCATGAGTGAAGGACAGGTCACCGTGGACAACGAGACCCACGCCCTGCCCAGGCCTTTTTTCGTGGCAGCCACGCAGAATCCCCACGAACATTTCGGAACCTATCCCCTCCCCGATTCGCAGATGGATCGCTTCGCCATGCGTATCGACATCGGGTATCCCGAACGGACCGACGAATTGCGCATCGTCCTCGGTCAACAGACCGCGGATCGCATCACAGACATCCTGGCAGTGACCAACCCGGAAGAAGTTCGCGCAGCCCAGGAAGAAGTCTCATCCGTGCACGTGGATGACAGTCTCACAGACTATCTTCTGGAAGTCGTGGACCGCACGAGACATCATCCAGACGTCATTCTTGGAGTCTCCCCGAGGGGGGCCCGCATCTGGTTCCAGGTGGGCAGAGCACATGCCCTGGTCCAGGGCCGCACCTTCACCGTGCCCGACGATTTCATCGACACCGCCGAGCCGGTCCTGGCCCATCGGCTCGTTGCGGCTGCAGAAGGGGCAGCCGGCAGGTCGGAGACCGCGTCCATGGCCGTGTTGCGACGAATACTCGATGAGACGCCCATTCCGGGCTAGGCCCATGCAACGACTGCAGAACAAACGGGCCCAGAAGCAAGGAACCACCCAGCATCCCAGGTTCCAGATCACGAGACTGGGTTGGTACTTCATCGGGATCAGCCTTGCCCTGGGCGCTGCAGCGCTTCGCACGTCCAACAACCTGCTCTTCCTGGTCCTGGGCACGCTGCTGGGAACCTTGCTGCTCAACGGGGTCCTGGAAAGCTGGAACCTGCGCGGTCTGCGGATCTCCAGACGCAGCCCCCACAGGGCCACCCAGTATGTCCCCTTCTTGATGGAGATAACCCTGGTCAACGACAAACGCATCCTGTCCGCTCATGGCATCGAGGTTGTCGACGTGCTCGAAACAGGCCCCCTGGACAAGCGATGCTACTTTCTGCGGGTTGGACCCCGGGACCACCAGACCACCTCCTACCGGCACGCCTTCGTGCGGCGAGGCAACCAGACGTTCGTGGGCTGCGTCCTGTCCACGTCGTTTCCTTTCGGGTTGATCCGTCGGTCCCGGTTCATCCCCGCGGCGTCCCGGCTCCTCGTCCATCCATCTGCCAGGCCCATCCGCGCCGATGAACAAGGAACAATCGACCATTGGACCGCAGCACTGACGCCGGTGCCGGCCAGGTGGGGCAGTCCCCGGGGCCTGCGCAAGTATCGACCTGGAGACGACCCCTCCAGCATCCACCACAAGGCTTCGGCGCATCTGGGAACGCTCGTGGTCAGGGAAATGGAAGAAGAGAGCAACCGCAGGATTGTCCTGCTCCTGGACAATGCCCTCAATCCCGACGTGCAGGAAAGCTACCTGACGGCTGCCGAATCGGTGGAGCAAATCATCGGGCAGGCGGTCACCCTGACCCAACGATTCATCCAGGCCGGGTTCCTGGTCGCTCTGGCGGATCGGGAACGCAGACTGGATTTCGGCTCAGGGCCTCGACACATGGACAGAGCGCTGGACTTTCTATCCCTGACCCCCTACTCGGACGAGTCCTTTCCTCTGCTGACAGGCACCGACCTCCCAGGAGCAAGCGTCATCCTTTTGGACAAACGAGGAGTCCAACGCATCGATGCCACCCGACGGCCCATGAGACGAAGATCATGAGATTCGCAGCGACCCAGAATATGGCTGCCTTCATCATGGCCCTGGCCGGGCTCGGCGCCGCAGCCCTGGGAAGTGGGGCTTCCACCGCGGCCTGGATGGCCATGGTCGCAGGTCTGGGAGCCCTGTTCATACCAGGGCAATGGATGGCCTCGCGGGTCTGGCAAATGGTCTGGTCGGCCTCGACATTGGCGGGGCTCGCTGTGACGCTCCTGGCCGTGGCATCCATGGGGTCTCTGCTCCTTCCCATTCATGTCTTCGTGATCTATCTCGTGGTGGTCAAACTCTACAACAGGCGCCGGGCCGACGACTACTTTCACCTGTATCTGACGTCACTGATGGCCCTGGTGGGAGCTGCGGCCACGAATTTCGGTCCATCGTTCATCGCATGCCTCGTCGTTCACCTGGTGGCATCCTTTTGGACTCTCAGCCTCTACCAGCTTCGCAAAGACCTGGAAACCGCACAACTCGTCCGGCACAAAACGCCTGGCAGAAGCCGTCCACTGGCTCTGGACCGGGTCCTGGCATCCAAACGCGTGATCACGACCCGCTTTCTCATGGGAGCCGCAGCAGCCGCAATGGGGGCAATGGCTTTTGCGGGTCTCTTCTTTCTGCTCTTTCCACGCATCGGTGCCGCAGGATTCAAACCAAACACCCGCTCGCAGGGATTTGCTCGGAAAGTGTCCCTGGGAGGCATCGGGCTGGTCAGAGACGATCCAAGGCTGGTCATGCGAGTGCGTCTCGATCCCAGGCCGCCCGCCCCCGTCGTCTCGGCGATCCATTGGCGTGCAGCCACCCTGGACCGATACATGGCCGGACGATGGAGTCGCAGTCGCCTGCCGACGGCCGAAACCTCCACAGACCGTTCGCTGTGGTCCTGCAGTCCGGACCGGTCCGCCCTGGACCAATTAAAAAAGCAAGGCCGCCTCCTCCACCAACGAATCCTGGTCCTGCCCGAGACAGACGGACTGCTGCCATCCGCATTCCCGAATCTCTCGGTCCGAGTCATCCGGCCCTCGGGGACATGGAATCTCGGCCTGACCGCAGACGGTTCGGGCACGATTCAGAGCCCTTGGCCAGGCCGACCCGTGGTCTATGAGGCCCTGTCGGTGCTCGGGTGCCAAGGCCCCTCTCCTGCGGCTCCCCTGTCGGCCCTGCCATGCAACGAGCCCCCTGTGCTGACCAGGAGGCTACGGCACGCCTACCTGGCCCTTCCCAGGAGCATCGGGCCACAACTCCTGGAACTGTCTCAACGCATTGCCGGCCCGGACATGCCCCCTGAGGAACGAATCCGGTCCGCCCTCGCCTACTTGTCTCAGAGAAACGGGTTTTCCTACACCAGGCACCTACCCAACGTCCCCACCGGCAGGGATCCGGTCCTGTATTTTCTTTTGGAAGGGAAAAAAGGACATTGCGAGTATTTCGCCTCGGCCCTCACCCTCTTGCTCCGCGCCATGGGCTTGCCCGCGCGACTCGCAGTGGGCTTCCTGGGTGGACGATGGAATCCTTATGGCCGTTTTCTCGCGGTGCGGCGGGGTGATGCGCATGCCTGGACGGAGGTCTGGATCGCCAAACGCGGCTGGCTGCTGCTCGACGCAACGCCCCCGGAAGGCAGACGACCGAAAATCAGGGCTGGTCTCTGGGCCAGGGTGGGTCTCTACTTCGACGCCATTCGAATCGCCTACCTGCGTTGGGTCGTAGATTATGACACCATGACCCAGTTTCACGCAATCAAGACGCTCCGACGGGCCTTGCCCTGGCGCAGAATCGGCTGGACCCTGGGCCTTGGGGCATTGTTCCTGGTCCTCGTCGTGGCGGGACGCAGAACCATCGAGACAATCCTCTCTCGCAAAAAGGACAGGTCTCCAGATACGGGTCGTGGCATGGGCGCGGCAATCAGACCTCTCAGACGCCTGCTGGCGGCTGCCGAGCCCTGGATCGGACAAAAGCCACCAGGTCGCACCCTGAGGGCACACCTCGCCACCATTCCGGAAGCGGCGGCCCAGGCCCGGCCTCTGGCTCTGGAGGCGATCGATGCATACTATGAACTGCGTTTCGGACATCCATCCCAACAAAAGAACGCTGTCCTGGACACAATGACCAGAACAGCAAGGCAGGCAACGGCGATCCTGGAGGCAACCAGACGGGCAAAGACTGCTCACCGCCGCTGACATTTTGTCAGCGGTGAAAAATCCATGAGTCGCCAAGTCTGCCAAACTGTCTAGTATCCTTGCAACGTCCCCTCCAAAACGCTCCAGATCGCTGAAACAACGCCTCCTTGCTCCTGGCCTCAACCTTGCATATAAGAAGAAAGCGCGTCTGATTGACGCAGGCATGTTCGGTCACCGAAAAGAACCGAGGTCCCTATGCAACAGCAGGACTTTAGGACAGCAAGATTGAGAATTTCCATGGTTTCAAACAAACGATCGATTTCTGGTTCAGCGCCAAGACTCCTGACAATCGGCCTGGTTGGAACGGCCCTTCTCCTGGTCACACTGGCGGCCCCCAGGGTCCGGGCCCAGCAATTTACTTTCAAGGCCTACGACGGGACGAACGAGGAAAACTTGAGCGACGTGGACTTCGCAAAGTTTTTCAACATGGCCCGATGCCTCTGTGATCAGGACTCACCTGGGCCCACCTACAGCTTCTATGTCACGGTGAGTTCCCCTGGTCCCTACGAGGACAAAGAAGTCTATTTTTTGCTGGGAGACAACTGTGACCAAGATGTAAGCAGGCCGAATTGCCACGAATTCGACTCCATCAACTACTCCAACTTCAACCGGGAACAAAAAGTATACCTGCCGCTCAATTGGATCGTCTCGCCAACGACAGGCACCTGCGGGCAGGCCAGGGACACGTCCACATTGTATCTCTTCATGACCCCGGAAAAGACCTCTTCGGTGGCCACCTATCCCATCGATTTCGACACCAAGAGTCCCGGCAGTCCCACCGTGACATCGGCCGAGGGCGGCGACGGCGCCATCCTGGTCAAATGGGACCGGCCCGACACCGACGACGAAGACATCAAGTACTTCGATATCCTCTGCGAAATCGACGGAGCCGCCCCAGATTCGGCTTCTGCATCAAAGGCTGACTGGGTCAGCACGGAAAAGGTCTGCGGAAAGATCCTCACACCCGAAGACAGCGTTCCCCCAGGAGGTGAGCCAGATCTGGACGGAGGCCTGGACGCTGCGGTGGATGCGGGCAGCGATGCCGCGGTGACCGATGGCGCGCCACCACCACCCGCTGGTGACGGAGGCACCGACGACGCCCGGACAGACGCCGGCGTCGATGCCACATCGAACCAGGATGCCGCATCTCAGAGCGGATGCTATGGCACCCTCACCGAAGGCGATTGGCCCAGGCCCTGTTTCGTGTGCGGCAGCACCGGACCCACGGCCTCGGAATATCGGATTTCCGGGTTACCAAACGGAGTCGAGGTCCAGGTGGCGGTGGTGGCAGTGGACAACAACGGTAATCCCAGCACCATCTCGAACGTGGAGACCGCCGAACCCATGCCCACCGAGGACTTCGCCGAGCATTACAGCAACGCAGGGGGGGGCGGCGACGGCGGGTTTTGCTTCGTGGCCACCACCGCCTACGGATCGTACGATCATCCCAATGTGCGGATTCTCCGTCGTTTCCGAGACCGCGTGCTGGCACAGCATGGCTGGGGACGCCGATTCATCCAGTGGTACTACGCCAATGGTCGAACCCTTGCCGCCCCCTTCCAAGGCAGACCCTGGGCCAGAGTCCTCTTACGAGCCGCCCTGTTTCCCCTCGTGGTCCTGGCTTGGATCTGGGTCAACCTGGGAGGCGCACTGCTCTTTTTCCTGACCATCTGTCTCATGGCCGGACTGTTCTTTCTCCTGCGCCGGCGCAGGCGCTTGGCGCCGGCTGCGGTGAGGTCGCAACGCGACTCCACCAACGAAGGCCACAACAGATTTTGATTGAGACCACATCTCGCAAAGATAGGTGATTGCGACCATGCATGAATCCAAGGCCCTCAACACAATATCCCATCGCAGCCCGATGCTCCTCTTCTTCTCGTCCCTGCTGCTCCTGGCCGGTCCCATACCTGCCCAGGCCGAGGAAACCTCCACCAAGACGCTGGACCAGGCTGACGGCAAGGCCCCCAGGGCGACAGTAGGCACCGCAGACGAACAAGACACCGGTCTCCTCGGAGACTATCCTCCAGAGGCCCATTACCACCCCACCCCCAAGTGGTGGATGGTCGAACTCAAGTTCGGGCCCTACAAACCCAACGTGGATGCCGAGCCAGGCCTTGCGGGTCGTCCCTACATGGACGTGTTCGGCTGCGGCCCAGGCAAAGACTGCAGCACCTGGTCGGGGTACGATGTGATGTCGCAGTTGGAGGTGGACTTCCAGTTCTGGCAACCCCACGGCTCCCTGGCAGTGGGTCTGACCACGGGATACTTCCGTATTTCCGGTCACTCACTGGTCCCCGAAGATCCTTCGCTGCCCTACGATCCCGACTCGAATCCCTATGTTCCTTCTGGAGACAAGACCACCATGAATCTGGTTCCCCTGGTGCTGCAACTCGTTTACCGATGGGACTACATGGCCCTTCATTGGGGCGTCCCGCTGGTGCCCTATGTCAAGGCCGGCGGAGTCTACACGTTCTGGTGGATCGAAAACGGGGATGGCGATACCGCCAAGTTCGGCAATGGGGACAAGGCCTATGGCGGGACATTCGGCTACCAGATCAACCTGGGCCTGGCCCTGCTCCTCGACCCCTTGGAACCCTCGGCTGCAAAGGTCATGGATGCAGAACTGGGCGTCAACCACACCTACCTGTTCTGTGAATTCGCCCATTCCCAGGTCCGCTGGTCCTTCACGGGTGAACGGATGAGGCTGGGCATGCCGGCCACCTTCTATGCTGGCCTGGCCATGGAGTTTTGATCGTGGATCGCCTCGAACCCCCTGAGTCGAGGCTCCTGCTCCTCACTTTGAGCTACGATGGAACCGACTTCTCAGGATGGCAACGCCAGCCGAAAGTCAGGACTGTTCAGGCCCTGCTGGAAGCCGCTCTCTCGACCATGGAACATAGAGACGTCCGGGTGCGAGGGGCCAGCAGGACCGACGCCGGGGTGCATGCACTCGGACAGGTGGCAGCCCACAGGACGCGGTCACGCATCCCGCTGGACGGATATCTCAAGGGCCTCGGCGCTCTCCTCCCCAAGGACGTCTCGGTAACGGATGTCCGACGCGCGCCCGACCACTTCGACATCAGGCATTGGCCTTGCCGAAAGCTCTATCGCTACACGTTCTACGAGTCCCTGATTCGAGATCCCTTCCTGGACCGCTATGCGCTCCGGCTGCCTCGGCGCATCGACGAAAGAGCCATGGCCCAAGCATCGTCCCATCTGGTGGGTACCCACGACTTTAGCACATTCAAAGCATCTGACCCTGCTCCGAAGTCCCCCATCCGAACCATCGATTCCATCGCTGTCTTGCGCTCAGGAAATATCGTGACCATCGACGTCCAGGGCCGCTCCTTTCTCAAGTACATGGTGCGATCCATCGCGGGAACGTTGCTCCAGGTGGGCCGAGGCTCCCTGGCAGCACAGAAAATGGCGGTCATCCTGGAGTCTCGAGATCGCGCTCAAGCCGGCCCCACGGCTCCGGCAAAGGGGCTCTGCCTCCTGGCCGTCGCCTACGATGGTCTCAGCCCCCACTTCGGGCCGCCATGCAAACCTGCAGTTCCTTGGCCTCCATTGATGGGCCCGCTTGCCAGGGGACCGGCGGAACCAGTCCCTTGCTTGCCGGTTCGAGAGTCCTGACAGGCGACTGGTTCCTGCCGCAATGTCTGAACTTCCGCCCGACAGGCCGATACATCACATGAACGCGACAATCCGGCATTCTCAAAGCAGCGATGGTATCCGCCATGCAGG
>CAZIJS010000068.1:15222-18914 GCA_964539505.1 uncultured Myxococcales bacterium | reverse complement strand
GGCCCAGGTCGCGGTCGTCCCCAGCGAAACCACGGTCCATGAGAGCAGGGCAAACAAAAATCGCGGCACCTGTCGCTTCCAACCCATCGTGATGCCTCTCTTCGCATGGGACATCCGACACCTCCTCGTCCGGCACACCAGATCCAAGTCCATGGCGATGGATCTTGGACGATGTTTTGGTCCATACCATTTCCTTCGCAATTCTTTTCGTCAACCGGTTTCCCCGCTGACCGTTCGCTACGTTGCAGGCACGATGAAATCGTCGTATGCTTCTTTCCTATGAAATGTCCTGCACCCACCCACGCATCCCATAAGCAGACAAACGAGCCATCACAGGGAGCCAAAGTGCTCGGGCAACTCCACCGACTACCAAGCCGATTCATCGGAGTCCTGGCCGTCTCTTCGGTTCTGACCATGGCCTGCCGTTTCGATCCTCTCGCCACAACCCACGAAACCTCACCGGATGGTGCAACCGCCGATGTGATGACACCAGGAGACGGCGGCCCCCAGGGCGACGCAGACAGGACCTGTGGAGACGGCATCCTGTCTGGAGGAGAAGAATGCGACGGCTCGAACCTGGGCGGCATGACCTGCCAGGACCTCGGGTTCGATTCCGGTGTCCTGGCCTGCGATGCAGAATGCCATCTCGATCCCCCCCCGGAGATGATCACCATCACCCTCCAATAGGTCCTCTCTGCCTGGTTTTGTCACTGCCGGCCGCATGATACAAATGGTAAAAGAGCCCTGCGGCCAACAGCAGGCTCACCAGCACCGGCCCAAGAGTGAGTTGCTCTGAATTCCCCGAAGATACCTTTCCATGAACCCAGCTACCGGTCCAGGCAGCCACCTGCAGTCCGTTGTATCCCGCATGCGCAGCCACCGCCGGCCAGACCGACCCGGACCAGTCGACCAGCGCACAGAGGACGAGAGACAAGAAAAAAATCGAGAGCATCTTGGCTGGGTCGAAATGAATCACCGCAAACATCACGGATACGGAAAAAGCCGCTGGAACCACCCCGTAGCTTTCCTTCATGCCGGAAAAAGAAAACCCACGAAAGAACAGTTCCTCTCCCAAAGGCGCGGCAAGGGCAACAGCGGTCACGAGAAAGGCAATGGCTCCGACCGTGGGTTTTCCCTTGCCCACCAGGTCGAGCAGGTCCTGGGACCGATGAGACAGGTGCCGCGCCACCAGTTCATAGAGAAACCCCGAGGGAAGCACGATGAGTGCACCCAGGAGAAAAGACAGACCGATGAACAGATAGGGCCTGGAAACGTTCGGACGGGAAATCCTGAAGGCCCGGACCGGGTCGAGCCCCTTGATGTGTATCGCGCCGTATGACACGACAATCCAGAGCAGAGATGCTGCCAGGGCCACGATGCCCAAGACCAAGGCGTTTTTCTTCGGCAGGACGGAAAACAGCAGCCCAGCTAAAATCATCTGGGCCAACACTGCGAGGGCCAAAAGACCGGCAAACGCCCAAAGCCCGGGAAAGGGCTTGGTGACCAGCCCAAGAGCCCGGCCATAATGCAACAGGCCTGGTTGGGACGGGCTGGGACTCGGATCCTCCAACGCGGATCGTTGGCTCCCGCCCTCAACTCCCCGGATGTCGTCTCGCTCTCCGCCCGGCTCCAGGCTTTTCTCTCTTTCGTCCTGCTTCATTTCGCACCACGAATAGTTGGATGGCAGGCATTTTCGATGTCCGATGCACCCGCAATGTATCGGCAACGAGCCGCCCGAACAACACCCGGCCTTTCTCGAATCGTTCCAGGACCGGCACATCACCTTCCGCTCCCTGCAGCGCCAGTCCCCGGTGCTCTCCACCCTCATCCACCAGGATCCACAGGGCGGCCTTGGCCGGCGCTTCTCGTCTCCTACCGGCGCGTAGCAGCCTGATAAAAGGACGGCCAGCCCCAGGAATGCAACCGGATTGCATACAATGCCAGCCCTGGGATTCCATGTCACGGGGCCCTATCACCATGAGTCCCCGCCTTCGCAACAAATGACTGGTCATGACCAATCCATGGGCCGCCAAACCCGCCAGGGCTGCTGCCACCACATCCCCCCTCGGATCCCTTGCCACCGTGTCCGCCAGGGCTCGCAGCGCCGCTTTGCCCCCGAGACGCCCAAGGGATCGCGCCGCTGCCTGGCGCACCAGCGCCTGATACGGACCATGGACAGTTCTGATCAAGGCTGGCACGAACCGCCGACTCCCGAGGTCTCCCAAAGCAAGTGCAGCCTGACTGGCCAGCCCGGGTCTGTCGATGTAACCAACCAACGAGGCACCGGCCCTGACATCACCGAGACGACCCAATGCACGAATCGCCTCCTTCTTTCGCTCGTTGTCCCCGACCCAGGACAGCAGTTTCATCAATGGCTCGACGGCCCTGCGGTCCGATGCCTTGGCCAGGACCAAGGCACCCGACCACAGCATGTCCATCGGGAGGTCTGGTCGTTTCACGAGTCTGCCCACGGTTTCCAAGGCCTCGCGCTGACCCAACCCGGCCAGGAGAATCGCCAAGCGATGCCTCACCTCCGGATCCACGGCACCCTTCCACAATCCCAGCAAGGCCTTACGGTCCGAAGAGGACAGGTCCGCCGGATCGCATGTTCTCAAAATGGCCCGTTTCTTCTCGGTCGAAGCACTCCTGAGCCTGGTGACCAGGTCGAGACCTCGACGTTTCGATTGCTGCTGCAGAGCCTTCCTGGTCACCTGCAGCCCACGATTCCAGCGTTCCAGGAATCCCAGGAGTCTGCCCGCTCGTTTTCTCGCCTTCGGATTGGAGTCCAGATTCAATGGATGGTTTTCCTCTGGATCCGTCGAATGGTCATAGAGTTCCATGGTCTTGGCTGAAAGGTCCATGATCAGACGAAAGGCGCCGAGAGCCACCGCTGACAGATGCCGCCCCGGCAAGAGCAGTTCCGAAAAAACCGGGACGTTCACGGCCTTGCCCCTGGGAGCCATGACCGCGGTGCGATCCGTCCCCTCCATGGATACAGGGATCGGAAAATCGAGCAGAGTCAAAATAGTGGGCGCCACATCCACCAGGCCCACAGGGGCGCTCACCACATGTTCGACCAGGCCTGGGCCCACTGCCAACAGAGGAACCCTTGCCTGTTCCACGTAGAGCGATGTCCCGTGCGCAGAGGTATCGTGCTCTCCGAATGCCTCTCCGTGATCTGCTGTCAGGAAAAACACGGTATTGGGCAGCATCTTGGACAATATCCCGTGAAGACGGCCCACCTGGGCATCCACGTAGGCCACCTCGCTGTCATAACGATCGCGATCCGAGCTGCCCGAAGGGCCGAATCCAGACCGGCGTTGATAGGGGTGGTGGGGATCGAAATAATGGATCCAAAGGAAGAGACGGCGCCCCCCAGGCTCCTTTCCCGATGCCACGTCCCGACGCCAGGAGCGGACGAAACGCACAACATCGTCGGTACGACCGGCTGCGTCGTCATCGACATTCGTCTTGTGGTACAAGACACGATAGTATTCGAAGCCATAGCGTGTCTTTTCATAGAGGGAAAATACGGATCGATCGATATAAAACACCGCCGGGGGATAAAAGCAGGCTGTCTTGTAACCAAAACGCCTGAGCACATCCGCAAGGGTGTCCTTACGACCAGAGACGCGCTTGGGACTCGTCAGATAGGCCCCTGTCAGCAGACTCGTCACGGCATACGACGTCTG
>CAZIJS010000068.1:0-15212 GCA_964539505.1 uncultured Myxococcales bacterium | reverse complement strand
GGCATGGGCGTATAGGCCCAATCGAACCGAATCCCCTTCGAGAAAATCCGGTCGATGTTCGGCGTGAGCTTTCCCTGCCCATAGAGGCCGATATGGTCGGCCCGCAGAGCATCGATTGTGATGAGCACCACGTTCACGTCCCCGAGTCTGGGCCCGGAGGGCGGAGGCAGACTGAGCGCCTCGGCGGCCTCGGCGTGGATTCGTCTCGGCGAAGGCAGAATCTTGAGCGTCGAGGCCAGACGGACCACCTCGGATACGAGCACTGTCCTGCGAAAGGCTACTGGTCTCAAACTGTGTCTCGTGGCCAATATCCTGGCCGAAAGACCTGCTCCCACCAGCAATACCAGTGCCAGCGACGAAGCAGCCAGAGGAGTCACCAAGGGGGCCCAGGGACGCAGCCCTTTCCTGCGCAAGGCAAGGTGAGCCGACTGGACCGCTGCCAACACAAACAGGATCACCAGGGCTGCAAGCCCAGAATGGAAAAAGGGATACAGACCTGGCAGAACCACCCTGTCGGCATAGTGGAGTCCTGACGCCGCCAGCGAAGCGATCAGGAACCATCCCCATGCCTCCAGGTTCCCCACACGCCTCTCGAGGTACCGAGCCCTGAGAACGGCTGCTGTCCTGACTCCAATCCAGACGAGGACCAGCATCCCCAGTCCTGACATGATGGCATAGAGATCGTGATAGGCGAACTGACGCGCCCTTCTCCCGGAAAAAGCCCTCGTAGCAAAAAACGCCGCAAAGGGCGATGCAAGCAACGTATAGACCCATGCCTCATACCGGGGACGGTCCAGACGCCTGGGGACGACAGTCTCCAAGAGCATGGTCACTGTCACTGTCACGAACCCGGCCAACAGGCCCACGATGGGCCCCAGGCCCACCAAGAGCCCCACCGTCCCCAGGAGGAACATTGCCTTGGACCCCGTCGCCGGCAGAGACCTGAAGTAGAAGAGGGATGCCACCTCGATGCATGCCGCTAGAAGGCCGGCCACCGCTCCCAGGACCAGTCCTCCGAAAACCGCGCGCCGCAACTGGTTGCGTCTCTCGAACAACTCTATGGGCCTCCAACCACAACTGTTCTCCGGCGCTTACTCCGGAGAGGGGGGTCATCAATGGAATCAACCGCAGGCCGGGACCGACAACAAAACGCAACGAACCACGACCCACGAGGAATCGACGATGGAGACTAACCACACAGACCGTTTCCAGACAACAGCAAAGCACGCAGAAATCGACAGTCAACCCCGCCAAAGACTCCCGCTGAGCTCGGCAACGCATCGAAACGGCCCATACGCCACAGACGGCCTACGCACCTGGCCCGCCGAGTCTATCCGGGGCGCTGCGGTCCTCGTCGTCCTGTTGGCGAGCTTGCAGATCTGGAGGGGCCTGGCGCAGGAAGGCTCCCCAGACCGACAGCCAATCTGTCACGACCCCGTCCAAGTGGAACCAGGTAAACTCCTCGTCTGCGCCGGAAATCCCGGTGAGGCCCTGGCCGGCTTTTCCCAATGCTGCAACGACATCTACGACCTGCTTGAGCCGGGTGACACAATCGCCTGCCGACAGGAAACCAACAGATGCCGTTCCATCCGAGGAAGAATGCCACCGGACATGCTGGCTTTGTTGAAGGTCCCCATCGACCCGAACGAAGCCACGGAACGAGACCTGACCAGTCTCCCGGGAATCGGGACGACCCTGGCTCGAAACATCGTCGAGTACCGTCGTGAGCATGGGCCCTTTCCCACGATCCGGTCATTGCTGGCCGTTTCCGGCATAGGACGTCAGACCCTGGAGCGGATGAGACCGAGACTCCGACTCTCTCACTGAAAGAACCAAAGCTTCACGGCTGCCACCAGCGCAATAGACCGAGACGCTGCATGCTGTCTACCCGCTGCCTGAGATGTTGGAGCAACTGCTCGGTCCCCCAAACGATCCCGCCGTTGAGTCGCGACCTGCTGATGTTCTCGTCTGGTTCGGCTTGCATGGTACAGACGGCCAGAGTCCAATAGCGTCCCCAGGGATACAGATCCAGTCGCCCCCAGTATCGGCGCATGGATCCCCGCTCTCTGACCCAGGAGAGACGGTAGGCGTGCGGGCCGATCACAGACCAGTCATAGCGGACCGCAACCCAGGCGTTCCTGAGGGGCCAAGGCAGACTCGTAACGATGACCGCCCAGATTCTGTGTTTTCCCTTCCGGCGCACCACCCGGCTCTGAGCCACTTTCGGCATGTATTTGTCATACTTGGAAATGTCCATGACAACCGACATGACCTGTTCGGGCCGTTGCGAAAAGAGCAACATCGCAGTGGGGACCCAGTACGGTGAGGATTTATCGACCTTGATGACAGCCTTCCAGGATGTCAATCGACTCTTGTCGCCCGCCGACAACTGTGGCGGCCCCGCCATCACCGTGGATATCGGCGCGGCCCACACCGCCCCTGCAACAATGACGGCACACACTGAATGCATCAACCTCGACATGAACAGTCCTCCGATTCCATCGACCAAGCCATCTTAAATTGCCTTGACATCCACCGTCCCCAACAACCGGACGAGAGCCGTCACTTCGACGTCCCCTCGCGCCGGCCGGCCGATTGCCAGGATGGCGCCGTTCCTGGACAGGGAGCACCGTGGCGCAGAAACCAATCCGCCATTTGGTATTCGAAATAAACATACATGTCTGTCTTTTCTATCTCATGCCAAAGTCGTTTTGCTTCTTCGACGCGTCCAGAGCCCAGATATTTCATGGCCCGGTAGTAGAGCAGCTCGAGCCTGTCACCCGGTCGTTTGGCATATTTGGCCACCTGCGCGTCCGACAGGTCTCCTCGCATCCAGGCAGCGAGCCGATCGTACCAATGATGCCCCCGCAACGAGTCCAGAGTCGACCTGGCGGCAGACAGGCGGACGGGCTCTACCTGGCACCGTCGGCCGAGGTCCAGCACCCAGAACGTGGAATAGGCCCTGTGATACTCGGCGATCTGCTGTGTCGTGACCCTCGTATACAGGTCGAGAGCTTGGTCCACCAGACCACGAGACACATAGAAGGTCATCACCCTGGAATAGATGGCTTCCAGTTTTCCTGTCGTGTCCACCGCAATGTCCAGCAGACGCAGGGCATGGTCTCGCCGTCCAAGAGCATCCACGATCTCCGCGACGGAAACGAGCAACCCGGCCCGAATGGTCTTGTCCCTCAACAAGGTAGACAGTCGCAGGATACTGCCTGCCGCCTTGACGAGAACGAACCTGGCCTGGCGCCGATCCCCGAGTCTGCGGTGGCATCGAGCCATGAACAGGGCCATCTTGCTCAACCAATAGATCCGCCTGCCGTCGTCTGGCACAGCTTCGATGGCCTTTTTGTAGTACGCCAATGCCTTGCGGTATCGCCTCTGCCAAAATGCAATGTGACCAAGTTCCACGAGCACATCGGGTCGCCGCTGGTACTTCAATGCGGACAAATAGGCGCGTGCCGCCCCGGCCATATTCCCCTGGGCTGCCAGCGACTGCCCCGAAACATAGTAAACATTCGACATGTCCACTTCCAAAGGTTTCGTAGGGTAGCGTACTTGGGCTGCCTTGTGAAAGTCGACAGCATAGTGCAAAAATTGTTTCGCCTTCCCAAAATCTTGTCGTCCCACCATCGTGGCGATCCGGGACATATAGACGACGGCCAACTTGTTCCAGACGGCCCACCAATCCGGATCGAGACGCAGTGCCCGCTCATAGTCCGCCATGGCCCTCAGGGAAAAATTCTCCGCCTCGGCCAGTTCTCCAAGGCAAAACCAGGGCACCGCGGACTTGCGAAAACGCACCACCGCCAAACGGCAAACCATCTCGGACACCCTTGGATGGTCTTCCTGGTAGAAACGCGACAGTGCGAGATAGTCAGCGGGCTTGGCTGCCCTTGCAACAGTTCTTTCCAGCAGGGACCTGAGGAGTTTGTCCGGCCTGGGCAGAGCCGAAACAGCGGCCAAGGCTCCATCGATGTCGCCAGAGAGCATGGGGGCCGCTGCTACGGTCAAGGACGGCTCCAGGGCCGGGTCGCCCGACTTTGTCGCTTCGATCCCCCAACGCTTCAACGCCGAAATCACGAGAGGTGAAGGAAAACGGCCTGCGGTCGAATGAAGTTGGGAGAGCACTACAGCCACGCGGGCCCCGGGTCCCTTCTGCGCCCTGGTGGCAGCCAGCCAATCCAGGATCTCAAGCAAACGCTTCTCGTGGAATCCAGACCTGCGCCCAAGATAGGCCGCCACCGCATGGCCCAGCAGAGACCAGGACACATCCCCCCGGGGCTCGAACCGTTCCAGGACCAGCGCCGCGCCACGAAGCAAAACCTTGCGCACCGAAGATGAAACCGACGATGCAGGAAGCAACATCGATGCAGCCTCGTTGCCGCCCGAAACGGGATCAGGCCTGCGCAACAAGAGTAAGGATGACGTGAACAAATGACTCAATGCCCGATCGCTGAGTTTCCCTCTGAGACGCCGACTCAAGAGAGACACCAGCCGGTTCCTGAGTTTCGCCGAGTCGAGACCCCGTGGGGGCGTAGCGGCCAGGTACATTTCCAACCCTTCCAACAGGCTGGACTCCTCATCGAACCGTGGAACGTCCTCCGGCGGTCTGCTCGGAAGTGCGGGTCGGACCACAGCCGTCCCCTCGGCCACCGTTTTGGAAGCAACCCTGCAACCCACCGGCAGCAAGACAGCCACCACTGCGACTATCCACTTTTTTGCCATCCGCATTCTCCTCTGTCACACTAGGGGATCGGTATCGACACCTGGTTTCTACTGGTACTGAAATGCCACCGAGAGCCCGATTTTTTGGACGAGGATCCGGTATGTTCCAGAAGCAGTCGGCAGGCCGCGCCCGGCCGACACTTCGTTACAATCCTCGCTCCAGACGATGTCCACCCGGTTTTCCACACAGCGGGTGGTTGCACTCGGATCGAATCCCGATTCCACATTCATCGGAAGCATGGCCTGGATACTGTATCCCAGACCAATGGTTACCATGGCATGCGGCATATACTCCAGCGAGACGAGAAGATCCAGCTTGTGACCATCCACCGCCGCCGGGTTGACCCACCGGCTGTCCAGGGCCGAGGACTCGAACAGCAGAGCAGCCGCCAGACGCAGTTGCTCGATGGGACGATAGGCCCCGGCTGTCTGGACTCTCCAGACATCTCGAAATCCACGGTACCGTTTGAAGTTCACGTCCCAGTTCGCCATCTCCTCGGCACGAAAAGCATTCCCGGTAAACTTGAATGCAAGATTCTCATGGAGGCCGAAGTGGACCCATTCGAAACTGACATCCAATAGCCACCGATCGGTTATCGCCCATTCCACGCCGGCACTGAGACTGTCCGGCAAATCGTAGAAGAGTCGGCCCCGCCCCGTCACCTGGTGCCAACCCTGCTCTTCACTCCATCGCGTGACTTGCACCTTCCCCGTGGATTCGATGTCCGTCCGCCCCAAGCCCAAGGCGCGCGACCGATAGGACAGCCCCAATCGGACGCGCTTGGGCAGGTTGACGAGGATTCCCAACGAGAAGCTGAAACTGTTGTCCGTGGTCTCCAGGTCCACCAGTTCCGATCGCCTGGGGTCCTCCACGCGGTAATCAGAACTCTGCGGCCGATAATCTTCCCGGATGGTTCGGTCTCGATAATAGGCCATATGGACCATGGACCGCACATAGCTTAGCCCAACTCCCACGAAAACCCTCGAATGGAGCCTGGCGGCCACCACCGGGGTAACGAAGAGATTGAACCAGTCCGAACGAACCCTGTGGTATCTCAAAGGTGCGTCAACCCCGGGTACCTTCTGCCCCCCCAGCCGCTCCATCTCGGCAAAGGGAGTGTACACCGCGACGCCCAAAACGATGGACTGGCCACCCAAATCCGTGGAAAAGGCCCCGTAACAATCCGGGGTCAGAAACAGATTCTTCGTCTCGGGAAAAGCAACGGATCCCGGCCCCGACGATTCCAGCCCGGTAGACGGATCGATCGACGCTCTTTGAATCCACAAGTTGGTGATCCGCAGTGTGCCATCCAACAGAAATCGCGTTCCCCGGAGTCTCCCCAGGGCCGCTGGATTCCAATACAACGAAGTCAAGCTCGCCGCCGTCGGTGACGCAAGAGTCAGCCCGCCCACCCTGGGTGTCGCCATGGGCGCAGCCTGGACGGAAGACGCAAGAGCATTGACCAGGACAGCGACGGCCATGGGAAGGATGCGCAAACGGTTCACGATGTTGGAAAGTCTTGTCACGCAGGCTTTTTTACCCCCTGGCGCCTTCATCGTCACCAGGTTATTCGAGCGGACCTGCGAAAAACAGGCTGGAATTTTTTTGAGACGCCTCCCTCGATGTTTCGAAGGAAAAAGCTTTCAGGGGACCTCCCCCCACATGCATCCCCCAAGATCCCACACCGGATCGCCCTGGGAATTGGGGACACCATCGGCATCCAAGAAACCGGTCTCACCTGGTTCCACCTGCGGTCCAGTCTCTTCCCCGCCCCCCAGCAGGCCCCGCTCTTCTTCCAACTGCACCTCCATGGCCTGTTCCAGGGATCGTTCCAGCAAGAAGGGGATCTCATCGAGTGACGCCGGGGGACTCGAGCTCTCACTGAATGCCCGGTCCAGGGCCGCTTCCAGCGACCTTGGCTCATCTGTCTCCGGCGCAGTTCCAAGCCAGCGAGCCACTGCGGGCCCAAGCCGCCGACTCCCGGGAAGACGCCTGGGCCTCATGTTCAGCAGACCCATGTCCGCGAGTCTGCGCACCACCTCCACCGTCGTTTCGAATGCCACGGGACTATCCCGAAGTACATCCTCGACGGTTCTGAATCCATCGAAGAGACGCGCCACGGCCAACACTTCTCTGGGCAGAGTCTGGGCCACTGAAGCGATGCCTGTCAGATCGATTTCCAGGATGTAGTCGTCGTTTCGGCTCATGTCATCTCTCCCTCCGGACAAATCATTCCCTGGACAGGAATGCAGCCCGCCCATCGTCAACGAGCAGGTCGACGGGAAGATTTCCGAATGAACAACCCTGAGAAGGCCGGTGATGCGGTCCGACAATCCTTCTCGATCGTCAGGATGACGCGATCGAGATTTTGGGGCAAATTTTTGGATCGAAAGGGCCGGGCTCGATGTGACTGGTTCTATGGAAAAGGCTGGCTGCGAACAGATGGTATCGTCGACGACGAAGGGCCGAATGCGTCGCCTCGGCGAAGGGGCACGTCATGATCGCGTCTATGAAACGTATCACGGACGCACTACCGCAGGTCTCGAGGCCGCCGAGCTGGTGGCCGACCCGCCCCTGAACTTTCGGGGACGGGCGCCGGCGCATGCAATGGCGCCTGGTCGGCGGCGGGCCCCGATCCTTCCACGAACAAGGGATCCTTGTGGCCCTTCGAGACGATAGTCTCGTACACCTTGGACCGGGCCACCCCCTGAGCCACGAGCTTCTTGGCCTCCTTCAATCGTTCCTCCACCACGTTCTTGAGTTGTTCGAGAGGATAGGCGCCCGACAAGGGCCGGCCGTTGATGAACATCTGTGGGGTCCCCTGGATGCCCCAGTGCTCACCGGCAGCCAGTTCTTTCTTGATCCACGGCTCGAACCGGTGATCCGCCATTGCCTTTCGGAAACGGGCGATATCCAACCCGACTTCCCGGGCGATGCGCTCGATCGCCACAAGGCTCAAATCGTCCTGGTTCTGAAAGAGCCGGTCGTGGAACGCCCAGAACCCCGCAGAACCTTTCTGGGCGAACGCCGCCATGGACGCCTCCGCCGCAATGAAAGCACTGGGATGGAACTGGAGCGGCATGTGCCGGAAAACGATCCGCAGGTCCTTGGGATACAATTTGACGAGTTCATCGAGCGTGACGGCCAACCTGCGGCAGAAGGGGCACTGGAAATCGCTGAATTCCACGATGGTCACCAGGGCGTCCGAAGGTCCTCTCTGGGGCATCCGGTCGGTAACCGGCACATTGAAGACCGCCTTCGGATCGAGTTCTCCGGGCTGAGGCAAGGGACCATCCAGATACCTCACCTTGTCATATCCCTTCTCCACGATCCTGGCATAGAGATTTTGGAGAGACACCCCCGAGGACAAGAGCTTGTTGGCCTGGAGACGAGCCATCTCCACCACCTTGGAGAATTCCTCCTCCGGCATGAACCCTGGATACTTGCGTCCGTTGACGAAAAAAGCGGGCGTGCCGTCCACGCCGAACCGGTGCCCCAGTTCCTGGTCCTGCTCCACCGCCTTGGCATACAATCCCTTGTCGAGCGTCCTGGCCAACGTGGTCCGATCCGCCCCCATGGACAGGGCAGCGTCCTCCACGATCGTTTTTGTCAGGTTTTCTGCTGCGAACACTTTCTTGACGAATCCCCAGAAGGCATCAGGCCCCTTTTGCCTGTAGAGGGCCATTCCCGCCTCCGCGGCCAGATTGGACACTTTTCCATGGCCGAGAGGAAAGGCCTTGAGGACGACCCGCAGTTCGCCTGGATATTTCCGAAGCAGGGCATCGAGAACAGGGATGGACTTTTTGCAAAAATGACACTGGGCGTCCAAAAAAGCCACGATGGTCACCAAGGGCCGGGCAGCACCGACGCCGGGCGACTGTCCCGGCAAGATCTTATACAATGCAGAGGGGTCCTCCTGCTTGGGCTGGAGTTTATCGGCCATGGCCTGCATCTTGGCAATGGAACAGTCCTTGAACTTTCCACAATCACCACCCGACCGCCCGGCGCAATCCCTGAGCGCACCCAGGATGAGACCATCCTGACTGGACGGTGGCGGCGTCTTTTCACATTCCTGCGCGCAGCGAGTCAGCTCGGCCTTGGGATCCTGGACTTCTTGACCCTCCGGGGTGCAGCGCAGCAACACCTTGCAGAAGTCCTTGCAGGGCATAGGGCCCTTGGCACCCTTGCCCGTGGAACCCGACAGAGAATGACCAGCCGCCATGCCCACGGGCTTTTCCTTCTTGCATCCCGAAGTCGCTGAGACCCATGGCACCCCAAACGCCAAGGCCCACAACAATATCGTCGATCCAGCCGAGCCTTTCGTCTTGCTTGTCATCACACCGTCCTCCCGTGCTCCCTGGACGGAGGGGGCACGACCAAGGGGCTCGCGGTCTCACAGGGGAGGCCGTCGCGAAGGGTCCGAGCCCCGTTTTATTGCGTCTGATTTGGTCCTAGCTCAGGAAAAGGATCGAGACAAGGCGATCAGTGGTTTTTGCGGAAAGCCTTCATGAAATCCACGAGCTTTTCAACACCCTCGACAGACATGGCATTGTAGATGGAGACCCGGATACCGCCCACGGAACGGTGGCCCTTGAGTCCCACAAAGCCCCGGTCGGCCGCCTCCGCCAGGAAGGCCTTTTCCATGTCTTCGTCAGGAAGGCGCATGGTCACGTTCATTTTCGAACGACTGTCCGCAGCCGCCGTCCCACGGAAGAAGTCTGGATCGTCATCCATGATGCCATACAGCAATGACGCCTTCCGATCGTTGTTCTGCTCGACCACTTCGAGTCCGCCATTGTCCTCCACCCACTGGAGAACCAGGCCCACCATGTAAATGGCAAAGACGGGTGGCGTGTTGTAGGTAGACTTTTTCGCCAGGAATTTTGCATAATTCAGCATGGGTGGCAGCCCATCCGGACAGCGCTCCAACATGTCCTTGCGCAGGATGGCCAGGGTGACCCCGGCAGGACCGACATTCTTCTGTGCACCGGCATAAATCATCGCAAACCGTGAAACATCCAACCGCCGGCTGAGGAAATCCGAAGACATGTCGCAAATGAGCGGGACCTTCCCTGTGTCTGGAAATGCCTGATACTGGGTCCCATAAATCGTATTGTTCGACGTGATATGAGCATATGCAGCATCTGCGCGCCACTGGATCTCCTCGGGCCGAGGGATCCGTCGGTATTTTTCATCCTTGCTGCTCCCAGCCAGGTGGACCTTTCCAACCAGTTCAGCCGCCTGGATGGCCCGCGAGGACCAGGTGCCCGTATCGACGTAGTCGGCCACGGCGTCGGCCGGCAGGAAATTCATGGCGATCATGTTAAATTGCAGGTTTGCTCCCCCTTGGAAATACCCGATTTCGTATTCATCGGGCACTGACAACAGCCTGCGCAACCGCTCCGTCGCACCCTCGATCACCTCGGTGAATTCCTTGGACCGATGGCTCACCTCCAAAATGCCCATTCCAGTTCCCTGGAAATCGATGAGCGCCTTTGCCGCCGTTTCGAGAGCAGACAGCGGAAGGACCGCAGGACCAGGATTGAAATTGTACTTGCGCGCCATGGATTCATACCTCCTGTGCATCGAGCGCCGTCCGCCTTCTCACAACAGGCGCTGGACGATCACCCGGCCTCCGGGTGCTCGGACAGCGCCCTGCCGGCGGACACGGCAACGACCTGTCTGTCACTCGTCATCCACCAGCAAGGCCAATCGACGAACCAGGCCCACCAGTGTTTCTCTCTTTTTTGGGTCCAGATTCGAGAATCGAATCCCCATGCCGGGGTTGATGTCGTCCTGCGCGTTCTCATGGCGCATATTCACCCAGACCACCTCCCCTTCCAAAACGAGGGGCTTTTTCCGACCAATCACCGAAAAACGGAGGTTGATCTTCGTTCCCACTGGCTCTGGAGACGTTGTCTGGACGAAGACACCCAACGCACTCAGATTCGTGATACTCGCCGAGCTGGCGAACAAGAACGTCTCGTCCGACGAGTAGTCCACGTCGATGTCCACGGCTACCCGCTCAGCCATTCTTCGATCCGCCCATCGATCGTCCTGGGTACGCTCGGCCGTTCGGCTCATCCGCTTCGCGCCGGCCTTGTCTGCCGTTGACTTTCGTGCCGACGACGAGGTCGGTGCCGCATCCATTCTCCTGGATTTCATGACATCACCATCTCCCACCGCTGGGCCTCCCGGACAGGAAGCTTCCTTTCCTCCCGGCCCGGCCCGCAACTTCGGGCCGGTCCTCCACTTGGGCGCTAGATAGCCTTCATCTCATCGGAACACAAGGAAAAATGAGTGCTTGCTCCGCCTGGACCGCAATCCCCTGGACAAACCGACCGTCACAGTTGTCAGCAGGGCCCGTCGATGCTACCTTGACACACGATGACTCACCTGCGCGGCCCTTCGTGAAAGGCCGCCTGTCGATCGAGAGGCAGCGACGAGAGATGGCCAGAGGCCAGGGCAAATATCCCAACACATCCCAGAGGCGCCACCTCGGGTCGTCCGGGTTCGGGGAACGACGACATCGTCCCAGCCATCCTCCTACGCCCCCCTTCGACGAGAAGTCCAGGCAACGACGCAGGAGGCCGCAGGACGAACCCGATCCAGAAGCGATGAAGAATCGACCTGTGCAGGCGGCGGGCATCGTCGACGCTCATGTGTCCGGTCCCGAAAATATTCCGGCGGACAGTCGCGGCGGCGTTCAGATGTCTCAATCGGTGCTCATCGAAGCGATCGAGAATCCTGCGGCGCCGCCACCAACCGGGAGCACGGTACGCCTCAGGTCGCCAAAGATCGGAAGCCCCGGCACGGCTGCGCGAAGACGCGCCATGGAAGCGACGGTGCGGGTGGAGGTCCTTCCCCGGTCAGCCCGGAAACAGCGCCCCCACAAACGACTCTTCCTCCTGGGAGGCATCGTGACCATCCTGGGAGGCCTGGCCGTGGCAGCCCTCGGATACCATACCTTGGTGACGAGACGCGCCGACGGTGCAACCGGGAGGAAGTCTTCCTCCGGCCACGACCCCGTCCGGCTCGTCTTTCCACCAGGCAAATGTCCCAAGGAAATGGTCTGGATTTCCTGGAAAATGCAGGGCTTTTGCATCGATCGGTATGAATACCCCAACAAAATCGGCCACCGCCCCCGGATGGTGGGTGATGTCCGCCGGGCCCAGACACTCTGTGCCGAGGCCGGCAAGAGGCTCTGCAGCGCTTCCGAATGGAGGAGGGCTTGCGGCGGTCCCATGCTCTTGACCTATCCATACGGCGAGCACTTCAATCCGTCCAAATGTCCAGCCAGAGCCCAAGGAGGCCCCCCAGTTCCGGTGCAGAGGAGCGGTAGCTGGTCTGAATGCAAGTCTCCCGAAAACGTCCATGACATGAGCGGCAACATGGCCGAGTGGGTTTCCGAGGGCCTGCTCGTGGGAGGCAGTGGCATGCTGACGGGTCGACAGGTTACTTGCACCGCGCAGGGGGGCGCAGGGCAACCAGCGTACTATGGCACGAGGTGCTGTCTTTCGCCGGCGCTGCCTGCGCGACGATAGACATTGGATTTCGAGGAGTTCGTCTCATGTTCTTTCCGTTGATCGAAGTGATGGACGGCCAACTGGTCTCCTTCGACCCAGAGGCCGGCGCAACCCTGGAATCGACCGCCCCTTTGGAGCGTGCCGCAGAACTCTACCGGTATGGCACGATCGTGGTCATCGACCGCGATGCCGCTGCGACCACGGGAGACAACCGGGCCCTGATCACCGAACTCTGCCGGCGTTTCGACGTCATCGTGGGAGGCGGCATCCGAACCATCAACGATGCAGACCATTATCTCAGGGCAGGGGCGAATAAGGTGATCCTCGGAGTGGGCGCCGACCCGGACCTCAAGACTCGGTTCCCCCGCCAACGCATCCTCCTGGCCCTGGACCAAAGGCCGGCCCCCATGGGCCTGGAGGAATGGCGCATACCAAGCGAATTCAATCCATCCGAGCAGACCACGGACCTGCGCAAGAGTTGTTCCGGGATCCTCTACGGTCTCGACGGCACCGAGCCCGGGAATCTCGTCAGCCTCCAGTCCCAGGTGGAACTGCCGGTCTTTGCCCTGGGTGTCGTGCAGTCGGCACAAGACATCCTGGACCTGGATCGCTCGGAGGTAGACTGTCTCCTGGACGGCTCAATGCGCAAAACGATTGATCCCGCCGAGGCGTTCGGCTCGCTGCTGGATTTCGACGCGGGCAGCGGCTTGTTGCCCACGATCATCCAAGACCGGGCAGGACAGGTGCTCGGGCTGTTCTACAGCAACCGCAAGGCGGTGGCTCAGAGCCTGCGCACGGGCCAGGCGACCTTTTGGAGCTTTGCACGCGGTGATGTCACCGTCAAAGAATCCACCCAGGGACAGGTGCTTCCCCTGATCACCTCGGCCCTGGACTCCCGGCGCAGGTCCCTGCTCTACACCGTCCAATCCACAGGGCCGGTCTGCCATCGAGGCACGTACTCCTGCTTCGGGGATCGCCGCTTTTCCCTTGAAACCTTGGAGGAGGTCCTCGTCTCGCGACAAAAAAAGGCGGGAGCAGGATCCTACACCAGGCAGATTCTCACCAGCAGTCAGGGGGTGGCCGAAGAACTCGTGCGGCAGGCCCGCGAGCTTGCAGAAGCCGACAGCCCAGCCAAGGTCATCTGGGAAACAGCCGATCTCCTCTACTTCGTCCTGGTCAACCTCACCAGGCACGGGATTGGGCTGTCTGCGGTCATGAAAGAACTGCGGGGGCGGGCTGGCAGGAGGCGACAGTGAAGTCTCTGCGTCAACCACCGCCGCGCCCGGCCAAGGCCGTCACATCTTCCTTGCTGGTCGAGGCGGAAAAGTACGTCAAGCGACTGAGCCGCCAGAAAGCGACCCCGAGGGAAATTCCCAAGGAACTCTGGCCCCAGGCCCTCTCGGTGATCGAACGCGCTGAACTCTCGGCCATTGAAACAGCACTGTTGCCGTTGCGTCACAGGGCCAAAAAGACAGCTCCCGGGGTACGCGACATCGTGATACGCCCCTCGGCGGGATGGAGCATTCGGCGCAAGAGACGTCCCCTGCGCAACCTGGGCATCGTGCTCGACAGGCTCCCCTCCCCTCAGGTGCCCACGCTCCTGTCCACCGCGGTGGCGGCGGAACACATGGCTGTGGAGCATGCCATCGCCACGGCACCCGATGAGCCACAGGGAGGGGTTTCCGCACTCGTGCTCGCGGCAGCCGACATGACCGGCCTGAGCCGGTTTGCGGCATTGCGCCCCGAGGATGCAGTCGTGGGCCTCTCTCTCGGTCTCTGGGGACTGCCTCGCTGTGACGTCATCGTCGTCTCATGGTCCCCCCGCATCGAGGCCCTGACCCGAGTCCTGTCCGGACTGAGTCCCACGAGGATTCTCCTGGCCGGTTTCCGCGACCTGCTGGTGGTGGCCGAAGGCGAGGCGGATCCCCGACAGATTGCGCTGGAACTGGCAGCCCAGGCGGAACGCTGCCCGCAGGGGCGCCAAGGGGTGGTGTCGCCCAGTCGGTCTTTGAACCGGGCCCTGCGCAAAGCCATCAAGGAAATTTCGGAGAGCGCCGCCACTGGGGCCTTCGTCGTCCAGGTCGACGACATGGCAGGAGCCATGGACCTCGCAGACCGAATGGGCCCAGACATCATCTGGCTCCTGGCCGCCCAACCCGAAACCTGGATCCAGGATTTGAGATGGAATGCGCCGGTCCTGGTGGGCACAAACAGTCCGCCCGCTTTGACGGAATTGGCCGCCCCTCCTGCCTGGGTGTCTGGCGCCGGGCCGTCGAATGCCCTCTCACCCGCTCATTTCGTCCAGGAACGCTTCATCGAAGAACTCACGACCGAGCGACACCACAAAATCGCCTTGGCGGCGGCCCGAATCGCAGAGAGTGAATTCCGCCCAATCTCTGCGAGGGCAGCCGCTTGGGTCAGACACAACCGGAGCTGAAGCCCCATGAGAACATCCGATTCGAAAGCCGGGCCCCTGTCGTCCCCGGCCCATCCAATTCCCTTGGTCGAAACGCATTCCATTTCCCAGGCAGCAGGCCGATGGGTCCTTGCAGCCCTCGCCGTGACCCTTGTCGGGGCGACCATCCACACGAGTCGAGCCCAGGCTGCAAACCGACGCAGGGTCGGTGACAGCGTCCGCCTGGGAGACTATCGATTCGTCATCTGGGGATCGGCCTCCACGGGCGTCATGCCCAAGGGTGCATCGGTCTCTCCCGATGGCAAGAGGCTCTATGTCTCCAACTTCGGCCGGCGCCACGGCAATGCGGTGACTGTCTACGAACTGCCAGGCCTCCGACACATCGGCGACATCAACATCCAGGGCAATTCCATCGAAACCGCTGTTTCTCCCGACGGCAAGAGACTATACTCCAGCAACAAGATGGGCAGCCTCCTGCAGGTCTTCGACACCCAGACACTCAAGCTCGTCCGCAGCATCAAGCTGGGCGGCTACC
>CAZIJS010000067.1:0-19157 GCA_964539505.1 uncultured Myxococcales bacterium | reverse complement strand
CGGACACCTCGATCAAAAAATTCGCCCCTCCCGCCCCCAACTGCCGCCCTCCATCCAGTTGCGGCCATCTCGGCGCAGACCCGCCTTTTCCATCCTTCGAACGCGGAGAGTCCAGGACGGTCCCAGGCCGGCTGCGACGAAAGAACCTCATCGGCCCCGACCTGCAGAACCAGAACCGCCGGATGGTGCCAGGGTCACGTCCACCGGCATCCCTGGTCGAAGAAGCCCCTTGCTGTTGGGAATCCGCACCTCCACCGCGTAGACGAGCCGGTCCCGGTCTTTTCTCGTCTGCACGTTGCGTGGCGTAAACTCGGCTTCCTTGGAGATCCAGTCGATGCGTCCATCGAAGGTCCTGTGGGGGTAGGCGTCGGCCCGCACCTCCACCTTCCCTCCCACGGACACAGCCCCAAGCTCTCTGTTGGGCACGTAGAACCGGGCCTTGACCTCGGAAATATCCACGATGACCCCCAACCTGGCGCCTGGCATGACCACTTCGCCCGGCTCGACGCCTCGCACCTCCACGTAGCCCTCCGCTGGTGCCCGGATGACACATTCAGCCACGGCCAGTTGAGCCCGATGCAGCGCCGCCTTTGCCACCTCGACCTGGCCGGCAGCCGCCTTGAATCGCTCGAACGCCGCTTTCTTGGCCGCCCTGGCCGATGCCGTCCGGTACCTGGCCGCCTTGATCTGAGCCGCCAATGCCGCCACCCGGTACGACAAGCCCTCCAACTTTCCCTTGGTCTGATCGAGACTCTGGTCAGAAACGGCTCCCGCCGAGCGCACCTTCTGCAGCCTCTCTGCAGTGCGTCCCACCACTCGCTTTTCCACCTCCGCCGCTCGTCGCTGAGCCTTGGCCGCGGCCACGGCGGATGCGGCAAGCCCCACCTGCTTCGCCGTGCCTCTGGCCGCCAACTCGGCCGCCCTGGCCGCTGCCCCGGCCGCTGCCAGTCTGGCCTCGGCCTGATCGAGCACCGCCTCGTAGTCGGAGCAATCCAGCCGCACCAGGACCTCGCCCTTGCGGACCTTGCGCCCCTCCTGAAAAGACACCGCCTCGACGCGGCCCATGAGCTTACTCATGATATAGACTTCGGATCCTTCCACGATGCCCGAGCCAGTGGTGGGACCCAGTTCGGCGAGCCTTTGCTGTTGCAGTTTCCAGTAGAGCAGGCCACCGAGCACAGCCAAAAGAACCAGCAAGATCCCCACGGCACGTTTCATGGCTCCCTCCTCGACACCCGCGGCGACGGACCGCGCTTGGCGAACGGATCCAGGGCGATTCCCAAGTGAAACAGGACTCTGGCCCGGGCCAACGCGCGCTGGAACCGCGCCTTGGCCATTGCGGCCTCGCCGCCCAGCAGAGCCTGCTCTGCCGCCAGGATATCCAGGGGCTTGGCGGTCCCAGCCGACACGGCGGCCCTGGCAGCCCGAAGATATGCGGCAGCCGCATCCCGGCGCTGCCGGGCCGCAGTCAATTCCGAAGCAGCGGCCCGCCAGTCCGCCTTGTCCGCTGCCAACTGCTGGCGTACCTTTTTCATCTCCGCATCGGCCAGACGCAGCGACCTGGCTGCCTCGGCCCGGGCCCCGGCGGCGGCCCGTTCATGGGACATTCCATCCCAGAGGGTCCAGGTGAGCACCACCCCGGCCCAATAAGCGGGGCCCCATTTTTTTTCGAAGAAGTTTTTCGGGTACAAAAGCGAGGCCCCTGCAGTCAGGTCGATCGTAGGCCAACGCCGCCTCAGTTCCATGCGGGCCGACAACGTCTTGGCATCCGCAGCCAACCGCATGACCCGCACCGAAGGAATCCTGTCGAGCCGTCGCACTCCAGGCATGGGACGGCCAGCCAGGCCTGCCAGTCCGTCGGAGGCATGGATCCTTCCAGACACACCGCAGAGCAGGGCCAGGACTCGGGACAACTTGCCGATCTGCTGCCTGGCGGATTCCAGACTCGCTCTCCTCTCTGCCAGGGTGCTCCTGGCTCGCAGTAGGTCGAGTTCCTTGGCCAGACCAGCCTGATTCCTGACCCTGACGTCTCTGAGACGGCGCTTGGCCAGTCGCAGCCCGAACAAGGCGACCTGTTCGAGACGGCGGGAGAACACCAGGGCCAGGTACGTGGTTCGCACCGCGTAGGCCAGGGCAGCCTCCATCTGCTTTCGCCCCTCTCGAGCCGCAGTCACCCCCTTGTTTGCGGCCTTGGCCGCAAGACTGCGCAGGCCCCAGTCCCAGGCCCGCCAGCCGGCCTGGAGCGTGGCGTTGAAGTTGTGGTACGAACCCAAATCCTGCGCAAAATGCACGTCCATGGGCCCTGCCCGCGTGTCCATTCGTTGATCGATGGAAAGCTCCTGGAGCGGTCCACGAAACATGTATCCCACCTGGAGCTGGACCCTGGGTTGCCAGGTCCCGGCCACCGCCCGCCTGCGGGCTGCTGCCCCTCGCAGCGCTGCCGAGGCAGCCTGCATCGAAGGATGCCGCGCCAATGCCAGGGCCACGGCCCGGTCCAGTCCAAGGGCCGATGGTCGCCCGGCGCTGTTTCGGCCCCGGTCTCTCCGTGGACCGAAACGGCTCGCAGGCCTTTGCTGTCTCCGACCGCCTTCGTCGGTTCCCGCCTCGGCAGGACCAGCAGCCGGCAATGAGCAGCCGGCAATGACGAGCAGAACCGCAGTGAGCCGCAGATCCTGTTGCATGACAGCAGACATGCAGCGTCTGAAGGCCGGTCCGGTCAGGACCCCATCACCTCGAGTTGTCTGACGTGCTTCCATGGTTCATCCCTCTCTCTTCTCGACGAGGCGGTCTGGACCTTCCTGGATGCCCCACTGCAACACCTCCAGAATCGAGGAAACGTAGCGCTCTGGTGGTGGGAGAGAGTGACGTAGAGAAGCGGCCACCTCGTGATGCAGTGCATACCCGAACAGACCGAACAGAAACAACCGTGCGACCACGGATGAATCGTGCGGCTTGAGTCGGCCCAGTTCCACCTGGCCGGAGAGATAGTTCTCCAAAGCGGATATGACGCGCAAAGGGCCCTGGCGGACGAACCTGTCGAAAATGTCGGGGCGTTGCAGGATTTGGGACAAACCGATCCGCATCACCTGTCCCACGCGATCCTGGGAGAGCATGTCCATGAACGCACGAGCCACCTGCTCCAGCACTTTCCTGGGTTCGATATTGGGGTCCAGCGTGAATCTGGCCCCCCACTGCCCCATCCCTTCGATGAGGGATGCCTCGAGGAGTTCGGCCTTGTTGTCGAAGTACCAGTAAATCAAGGCCGCGCTCTTGATGCCGGCCTGAGCGGCAATTTTCTTGATCGTCGCCTTTTCGAACCCTTCCCTGGCAAATACCTCCAGCGCGGCCTCGACGATCTGCCTGCGACGGTCCGACCCTCCTCCAGGGACATTCCCCTTCCCGCCACCGGCCTGCCCCCCCCCTTTCCCGCGTTTTCTCCCTTCGACCATGTCCTGCTCCTCGGTCACTCGATTCCTGTGCCTGCAAGTCGCTCGATTCCTGTGCCTATGAGTCGCTCGATTCCTGTGCCCACGACTTGATTGACTGTTCAATCAAGTTTTTTTTGTAGCGCTTCCAGACCCACGGGTAAACCCATTTCTCACCAAAATCATGCATCCGCCCACAAGGAATCGGGATGGAAACGTTCCAGACGAGGCTGCCCCCCAGAACACTCCCTAAAATGCTATAGTCCAGGCTGGACCATAAGGAGGGAATGTTCATGACATTGACGACACCGCCCCTGGTGCTGGCCATAGACAGCGGAACCCAGAGCACCAGGGCCCTGGCCTTCGACATGAAGGGCAACCTGGTGGCCAAGGTCAAAGAAGAGCAGGAACCCTACCGCTCACCAAAGCCAGGTTGGGCGGAACAGGATCCGGAATATTACTGGAACAAGCTGTGCACGGCTTGCGCCAAGCTCCTCGACCAGGTCCCGGCCGACGCCATCCAGGCCCTGGCCCTGACCACCCAGCGCAACACAGTCATTTGCCTCGATGACCGACACGAACCCATCAGGCCTGCCATCGTCTGGCTGGACCAACGACGCACCAGAAGAAAAAGAGACGTGGGACTGTTATGGAACATGGCGTTTTCGCTGGTGGGGATGCGGAGCACGCTGGCGTATTTTACGTCCGAATCCGAGGCCAACTGGCTCGAAGTCAACGAACCCGATCTGTGGAAACGCACGAACAAGTTCCTCTTTCTGTCCGGGTTTCTCCTCCACCGCCTCACGGGTTCGTTCGTCGATTCAGTGGGCAGCCAGGTGGGATTCGTGCCCTTCGACTACAAAAAGCTGTCCTGGGCCGGTGGGAGAGACTGGAAATGGAAGGCCCTGGCCCTGCGTCGCGAGATGCTCCCAGACCTCGTCGAACCAACGAAGATCCTGGGAGAGATCTCATCGCGGGCGGCGGAGCAAACCGGCCTGAGAAAAGGACTTCCCGTGGTGGCTGCAGCGGCGGACAAAGCCTGCGAGGTGCTCGGTTCCGGCTGTCTGACACCAGACAAAGCCTGTCTGAGCTACGGCACCACCGCCACGGTGAACACCACCCACTCCAAGTATGTCGAGGCCAGCCCCTTCATCCCCCCGTATCCTGCCGCCATTCCAGGAGCCTACAATCTCGAAGTGCAGATCTACCGCGGCTACTGGCTCGTGTCCTGGTTCAAGCGCCAGTTCGGAGCCCGGGAGACGGCCATCGCCGAAAAACGCGGAATCGCTCCAGAGCAGCTCTTCGACGAGCTCATCCGAGACATCCC
This sequence comes from uncultured Myxococcales bacterium, assembly GCA_964539505.1. Classification (GTDB taxonomy): domain Bacteria; phylum Myxococcota_A; class Polyangia; order HGW-17; family SLPX01; genus CAZIJS01. The sequence goes on along the minus strand of CAZIJS010000067.1, from coordinate 14,405 downwards.
ACCAGGCTCCATGGGCCTCATGCTCCAACCATTCTGGTCACCCGGGGTCAAGGTCCCAGGCCCAGAAGCCAAGGGCGCAGTGATTGGATTTGGGGACGTACACACCAGAGCCCACATCTACCGAGCCATCCTGGAGGGGCTGGCCTACGGGCTGCGCGAAGGGCTCGAGCGCTGCGAGAAACGAACCCACATCCCAGTGGAAACCCTCATGGTGGCGGGCGGCGGCTCTCAGAGCGACCAGGCCATGCAGATCACTGCGGACCTGTTTGCCAGGCCAGCGGCCAGACCACACCTCTATGAAGCCTCCGGCCTGGGTGCCGCCATGGACGCGGCACGGGGCATCGGATTCTACCCGGATATGGAAACCGCAGTCGCCGAAATGACGCGCACCGGAAGGGTGTTCGAACCGAGACCGGATGTGAGCAGACTCTACGAGGAACTCTACCGAAGGGTATATCTGCGCCTCTACAAGAGGCTGCGGCCCCTCTACGAAGAAATCCAGGACATCACGGGATACCCCGAGCCCTGGTGACCCCCCCGCCAACAGGACAGGCGACTCACTTCCTAGTTGTGGTGGTGTTCCGCATGCTCGTGGGCATGCTCTTTTTCCTGTGCCTCGATCTCTTTGCGCACCTCGTCCATGTCGAGTTCGCGCACCTGCTTGATCACGCTCTCGAGCATCTCTTCCTGGAGAGCGCCGGGCTGGAGGAACAAGAGCACCTTCTCACGGAAGATGCCCAGGGTGGGGATGGATCGGATGCCGAAGGCTGCCGCCACGTCCTGCGCGGCTTCCGTGTCGCACTTGCCAAACACCATGTCGGGATACTTCTCGGAGGCCTTTTCGAAAATCGGGCCGAAAAACCGACAGGGAGCACACCACTCCGCCCAAAAATCAATCAAAAGATATTCACTGTTTTCGATGAGTTCTTCGAGATTCTCACCAGTCACCTGCACCGTCGCCATCGTTTCATACTCCTTGAAAAAGTCTCTGGTCAGGACCGCCCTTCGGCCCTGTCGTCACTGTCGTATCATAGGAGCCACCTGGCCGCCATGAGGTTTCACACCCAAACCGTTTTTTCTGTTGAAAAGCCAAAAACCCAACTTTCTTTCTTGCTTTCATTGGAACAACTATCCACGGGGAGATTGATCCCCACCCTTCGGCAGGCTATTGTTGAAAGATAGGGTTTCGACAATGCAGCGAGACGACGAGAATCGATTATTTTGGCATGGGAGTCCAAAGAATGAAAAATGCACTCCACTCTGCAGTCTGGTCTGGATCCATCGCATTCGGTATGATTTTGCTGGCCTGTGGGCCCCACGTCCCATCCGGCCAGGAACGCGACGGCGGGATGGACGGAACGGTCCAACCCGACCGGATGATAGGTGATGGAACAGTGATCCCAGACGCCCAGGGGCCGGAATGCAGCAGCAACGACGACTGCGATGGAGGCTTTTGTGTCTCGGGCCACTGCTGTCCCACCAGAGAACAGGTCTGCGGACAGGCCTGCTGCGGAACCGACCAGGTCTGCTTTGCCAACGCCTGTGTCACGCCGGGAGACGTCTGCCACAGCGCAGGAGACTGTGGCGAAGATGAATACTGCGAATTCGGCCTGGGCGAAGATGCAGGAGTCGGTGATGCGGGCACATCCGACGGAGGCATCTGCCTCAGGCCGGCGCCCTCGGGCCGCTGCGTGGCCCTGCCTCCCAAGTGTGACGCGGACGGCGGCGTTCCCGACGGGGGCATCTGCATCCAGGACTGCGAATACCATCCCGAAAGCGGCGGCCCACTCCATGCCGAAGCCAAGTGGTCCTGGGATCCAGACACGGTCGTGGAATATCCCGACTTCGTGGATGTCTGGGCCACGCCTGCCGTCGGTCGGCTCTACGATACGAACTGTGACGGCGAGGTCAACGAACTCGATCCGCCCAACGTGGTGTTCGTCTCGGGCAATGCCCGCGGCACCTGCTGCTCTTGCGGGCCCTATACGCCGAGCACCTGCCTGACCGGCGTGTTGCGGGTTCTCGACGGCCTGTCGGGCCAGGAAGTCTGGTCTCTGCGCCGTGCGGAACCCGGATCCATTGGGTTTGCCGGCCTGTCGGTGGCCCTCGGAGATGTGAACCGGGACGGCACCATGGAAATTGTCGCCGTAACGGGCGAAGGCAAGGTCGCAGTGATCGACTCTGTGGGGAACGTTGTGGCCCTGTCCAACGAAATCATCCAGGAACACAATGCCAATGCCTTCGGCTGGGGAGGAGGCCTGGCCATCGCAGACATGGACGGAGACGGCAACGTGGAAGTGGCCTACGGCAGAAGCCTGTTTACCATCACCAGCGGTGGCGTGACACGTCTGTTCGAGGGGACTGGAGGCAGAGGCGGAGGCGCAGCCTCAGCCCTCAGCCTCTTTGCCGACATGGACATGCAGACAGGTGGCGACCTGGAACTGGTGGCGGGCAACACGGTCTACCGAAAGGACGGCACGATTCTGTGGCAGAACACCGACCTCCCGGATGGGTACGACGCGGTGGCAGACCTCAACAGCGACGGGCTGCCCGAAGTGGTGCTCGTGGCCCACGGACAGGTCTGGGTCCTGGACGGGGCCACGGGAACGGTCTTGCTCGGGCCGGCCACCCTGCCGGGAACCGGCAGTGGAGGCCCTCCCACGGTGGCGGACTTCGACGGGGACGGCCAGCGTGAAATCGGCGTGGCACAGGCTAATTACTACTCGGTACTCAAGCCGAACTGGAACGACGGCAGCCTGGACTTGTTCTGGAACACGCCGAACCACGACCTGAGTTCCTCGGTGACAGGGTCCACTGTCTTCGACTTCGAGGGAGACGGAGCCGCCGAGGTGGTCTACAACGATGAATGCTTCCTCTGGGTGTTCGACGGCACCACGGGCGAGGTGCGTTTCGCAGCCCTCACGGCTTCTTTCACTGCCACCGAATCATCGCTGCTCGCAGACGTGGACGGAGACGGCCACGCAGAAATGGTCATGATCGCCAATGGGGCCAACCCCAGTTCCAGCGGATGGAAATGCGACGTGGCGCCATGGAACCAGCCGGGACCCAATGGTGTGCGGCCCGCCTGGGTGCCGCCCAGTTACGGTCCGGCCTACCGGGGGATCAAAGTCTTCGGAGACCGGGCCAACAGTTGGGTGGGCACCAGGACCCTGTGGAACGAACACAGCTACCACGTCACCAACATCTGCGATCCCAGGGACGGGGCCTGCAACTCCAGCGAACCTTATGGCGCTATCCCCTATCGAGAGCGGGCCAACTGGGTCCTTCCCTGGCTAAACAACTTCCGCCAAAATGTCCAGGACCAGGGTCTCTTCAACGCCCCCGACGGCACCCTGGAGGTGGTGGCTGATTGTTCGGACAGCCCACTGCTGCATGCCTTTTTGAGAAACATCGGGGCGGCCCTGCTGCCCAGTGGCGTGGTGGTGGCTTTCTACGTGGACGAAGGGGGCGGCGAGCGAAGCCTCGGAGAGGCCCAGACCACGACGGCTCTCTTCCCTGGACAGGTCGCCGAACTGACTTACCAGACCACGATGCAAGACAACGTGACGCGGGACAGCACGTTTTTCGCCCGCATCGAGATCGATCCAAACAACGTCACCTTCCACCAATGCAGAGAAGACAACGACGAATCCGCCCACGTGAAGCCCAACTGTGCCATCGTGGAATAGGTCCGGCAAGACAGGACCAAATCCCTACGCATCGCTGCTGCAAGCGGGATCCTTTTGACTTCTCCTATGGGCCATTATAATGATTGAATACTCGGTGTGTCGACACCGGGCGGGTCAAACCAGCCAGTCCTGCCGAAGGGCATGGACCGAAAGGGATGTCGATGTTCAAGGGTAGACTACCAGTTATCATCGCCCTGGCCATGGGCGCAGTCGCCGTGCTGGGCGGCTACCAGGTCGTTCGGATGGAAGTGGCCGAAAAGACGAAGGGCTGGGAAAAAGAACCTGTCCTGGCGGCGGCCGCCGATATCTCCAACGGCGAAATCCTGACCAAGGACCGGCTCATCACGGTGGAGATTCCGAAAAAATTCGCCTTCGAATCCGTGGTCCGCCCCAACGAACAAGATGCCGTCATCGGCCAGCAGGTGGTGGGCAACATCAAGAAGGGAGAGCCCATCCATTGGTACCAGCTCCGGGGGAATCTCGAAGTGGACACCCTGTCGAAGAGCCTGCCCAAAAAGGCACGTGCCATCACTATCAGCGTGACGGAACGGTCTTCCGTGGGCTACATGGTCCGCCCCTCTGACCACGTGGATATCCTCGGGACGTTTCGCGACCCCAGCACCAACCGCATGATCGCGGTGACGTTGCTCCAAAATGTCATCGTGCTGGCCACCGGCCGCACCAGGGCGAACATGCTGGCGGGCGGCCAGTCGAATTCCTCGCAGAGCTTTTCAACCATCACGCTCCAGGTGCTCCCCGAGGAAGCAGAAATCCTGGTCTTGGCCCAGGACCTGGGCAACCTATATATGACGCTGAGAAACAGCGCCGACGCCGACATCTATGACGAAAAGGCAAGGACGACCATCGACACCCTCGTGACTGGCGAACGCGTGCGCAAGGTCTACATTCGCAGAATGAATACGATCCAACGAATCAAGCGGGTCATCCGAGGCATCGATAAGGGCAAGTATCCCTTCGACCGGAAATAGTGACATTTCAATCGGCGACATGGAAGGTGCAAACGCCGCCGACATCAGAGGTATCCGACTGTGCTAGGACTCGTTCTTCTCATGGCCTTCTGCGCCACCTTCGTGCTGGTGCTCGTCATCTTTTCGGTGATGCGCAAAGTGCTCGAACAGTACGAGGAACGATACGCCACCAAGGGAACGGCCACCCTGGAGAATATGTTCTTCTTCGTCTCCACGAAGCAGATCGTGGCCCTCACCCTGGCCGTGGCATCGATTCTTTTCGTGCTCGGTCTCGTGATCTCCGGCATCATCGGCGCCATCGTCTTTGCCACGGTGGGATTTTTCACCCCCTTCGTCGGGATCCGCTATCTCAAGAAACGCCGTATCGCCAAGTTCAACCGGCAACTCGTCGATGCTCTGGCTCAGATGTCGGCGGCATTCAAGGCTGGTCTCACCCTCCCCCAAGCCGCCGAAAACATCGCCCAGGAAATTGGACCACCGCTCGGCCAGGAATTCGGGCTGCTCGTCAAGGAAATCAAGCTGGGCATCCCCATGGAAGAAGCACTTACGAATATGGCTGTCCGCGTGGGATCCGACGATCTCGATCTCGTGGTGACATCCACCAACATTGCACGCCAACTCGGTGGCAACATGGCAGAAATGTTCGACATCATATCGGCGACCATCAGAGAGCGGTTTCGCCTTGAAGGGAGGATCAACGCCCTGACATCCCAGGGACGAATGCAGGGCTGGGTCGTCTCTCTCATGCCTCTCGTGGTGGGCATCGTTTACTACTATATGCGCCCGGATCTCATGAAACCCATGTTGGCTGCCACGTTCGGCAAGGTGGTCATTTTGGTCATCCTCCTCATGGAAACAGTGGGGATGTTCTGGATCCAACGCATCGTGGACATCGACGTGTAGGTCACCTATGCCCCTGTCACCAAGTCTCATATTCTACACCACACTGGTTTTGGCCGGATTGTCGGTGTTCATGCTCGTGGTGGGACTCTGGCCTCAGCGCTTCCTGGAAGCTGCGAAACACAGGGCCGAGGAGGACTCGGCAAACCTGGCCAAAGCGGCCGGTGGAATCATCGTGGGGCGCCTCGGCGACCTGAACCGCCCGCTCGTCAGTCCGAATTTCCAAAAACGCATGGTCAAAAAGTTCGTGGCCATGGGCGCCCCGAAGATGCGCCCCCAGGACTTCATCGCGTTCCAGGAGCTCTCGGCGCTCCTGTTCACCGTCGCGGGGCTGCTGGCCCTCAATCTCATTCGGCGCCCCCTCGTCTACTCCCTGCTCTTCGGACTGGGCGGATTTCTCCTTCCGTACGTCTGGCTTGCCGACAAAATAAAAAAGCGCCACCACAAAATCATGAGAGCGCTTCCCTACGCACTGGACCTTCTCACCCTCTCGGTGGAAGCCGGGCTGGATTTCCAGGCCGCCGTCTCCAAGGTGGTCGACAAGGGACAGCCAGGTCCACTGCGGGAAGAACTGGCCATCATGCTCGGTGAGATCCGGCTCGGAAAGACCAGGGAACAGGCTCTGCGCAACATGGCGGCCAGAGTCCAACTGCCGCAACTGACTACGTTCGTGTCGAATCTCGTCCAGGCCGACCGGATGGGGACGAGCCTGGGAAAAATCCTGAGAATCCAGAGCACCCAGATGCGTATCGAGCGAACCCACCGTGCTGAAAAGCTGGCCAACCAGGCCCCTGTCAAGTTGCTCTTTCCTCTGGTGCTCTGCATCTTTCCCACGGTGTTCGTGGTACTCTTCTCACCCATTATTTATCGCTGGATGATGACGCAGTGACTGAAAGGTCACATCGGACGAGGAGACTGTCGTGACGAGACGACCGGCCCACTTCCGCAAGAAGCAGAAGGACAAACTCCAGGGCTTTCTCATCACCGTGGTGGATGGCAGAAAGGCCGGCAAGGAGTATCATTTCACCAAAGAAGCGACGATTGGCCGGATCGATGAAAATGACATCGTGCTCATCGATCCCGGAATCTCACGCAATCACGCCAGGGTATCGGGGCACCGAGGCGTGTTTCTCGTCGAGGACCTCGGATCTTCGAACGGAACGAGACTCAACGGGGAGGAGATCGAAGGCCAGGAAGTCCTGCGCGACGGCGACTACATCACCGTGGGCGCCGTCAACCTCATGTTTTCGAATCTCGAACTGAATGTTTCCGGGGAAAACACCGACCGCATCCACCTCTCCGAAAAGCAGGCAGCCAAGCTCGACCACACGGCAAAACATGAAATCGTCGACATTCCTCCTTTGAAGGAACTGGTCACGGGACGAAATCTCGTGGTTCTCGTCTCCTGTCTCATCCTGTGGATCCTGCTGCCGTTCCTTACTGGTCGGTTCACAGAAATCCTCATGGTCGGACTCCTCGTCCTCATGGCTGCAGGCATTCTCTGGCTCAAATTCCGTTCGGCCATCACTGACCTCATCGACAGACCCGCTCTCCTGGCCGCCGGATTGGTTGGAATCACGGTGATCGGAACCCTGCTTGGCCTTCTGGTGCCCAAGAAAATGAAAGCGGCCCTGGATGCAGAATGGTCTGCCACCCCCATCGACTACTCGGAATACGCTCACGGCGGCTACAACTCCTGGGCCCTGGGCTACCAACGCAGCCATCAGTATCCCGGGGACGTCAACTATCGAGACAAGGTCATTTTCTCTTACTACAAGGCACCGCAGCGCCAGCGAGTCACCTTGGAGTATGCCGCCTGCGGCATCAGTGAAAAAGAGGTCGCAATCCTCCTCAACGGTCAACCCATCGGGTACGTCCCGGAAGTGTCGGCCTGCAGGTACAATCTGAAACAGGCCCTTCCCCCAGACAAACTGAGGGTTGGGACGAACCTGGTGACCTTCGACAACCTCAAAAACGGCCCGAAAGGGACCGAGACATGGCAAATCTCGTACATCAAATTCCGGGAAGAAGCTATTCCCAACCCCAACCCAGGGCGTGCCGAGGAACAATACCGATTGGGCCTGCGGCTCTACGAGGAACGGGAGGTCGCACCGGAAAACCGCCAAAGCGCGATGAAGGCCTTCCGACTGGCTCGGGACTATGTGGAGGCCATGCCCAAAAAACCCCCTCTCTACGAGGACTCCGCCCGCATGCTTCGGGTCATCGATCGTGAGTTGAACACAAAATTCCGCGCCACCATGTTCGAGGCTCAGCGACTGGTGCGGTTCGGGAAATACAAGGAAGCCATCAGGATCCTGCGCAACGTCATGCTCTACTTCAAAGAAGACAAGAAGGATCCCAGATACATCCAGCTCCGACAGGCAATCGAATCCATCAGCGGATAGACCGCTGTCTCAAAGAGGACCACAGATGAACCTTCTCGGGTTGACCACCATGGGAGAATCGGCCGCCGCCTTCCTGCGAGACGGGCGCGTCCTTTTCGCGGCCGAAGAAGAACGCTACAGCAGAGTCAAACACCACGTCGGTTTCCCCCACCAGGCCATGTCCGACGGTCTGGCGCGCACCGGCCTCACCCTCGAAGACATCGACCACGTCTGCCATTACTGGCAGCCCTGGATCCTGGGGCACCGCATCGGACACACCCTTTCGGTGGGCATCAAGGGCCTCGACCTCTTCGCCGCCAGGGCCAAGCGCGGTGCCAAGCAGGTGCGAGGCCATTACCTGCCCATGTTTTTTTATCCCTTCCTTCTCCGACGTCGAGCACCCAAGGCGCACTTTACCTTCCATTACGTGGAACACCACCTGTCCCATGCGGCCTCGGCATTCTTCACCTCTCCCTTCGATGAAGCCGCCATCTTGTCCTACGATGGCACCGGAGAATCCACCACCACGCTCTTCGCCCATGGGCGCGGCACCACCATCGACGTTCTCAAACGAATCAAGCTTCCCCACTCCATCGGGCAGTTCTACTCGGCCTTCACAAACTTCCTGGGGTTCGACATGTTCGCCGGAGACGAATACAAAGTCATGGGCATGGCTGCCTGGGGCAAACCCATTTATGCGGACTTCCTCCTGCGCAACGTACTCATCCCCACCGGCGACGGCGGCTTTCGCCTGGACATCACCTTCCTGGATCACCACCTGGCCAAACACCGCCGATACCCGGACCGGGCCATCGATGTTCTGGGCGCACCGAGACAACCCGGCCAACCCATCCTCCAGCGCCACTTCGACATTGCCGCCTCGGTTCAGGCAGCCACCGAGCGAGTGACCTTTCACATGCTCGCGCACCTGGCCAAGCTTACCGGCACCCGGAATCTCTGTGTCACCGGCGGCGTGGCGCTCAATTCCTTGCTCAACGGCAAGATCGAAGCCAACAGCCCCTTCCAACATCTCTGGTTCCATCCCGCGTCCAACGATGCCGGCGGCGCCCTGGGGGCAGCCCTCTATGTCTGGCATTCCAAGCTCCACAATCCCAGGGGACCAGCACTGGACCATGCCTACCTGGGTCCATCGTACGACCTGGCGCGCTGCCGCGCCGCCGCCCAAAAGGCGGGACTCACCGTGCATCCACTCACCGAGGAACAGACCATTGCAAAGGCCGCCGACCTCCTGGCCCAGGGACAAATCCTGGGTTGGTTCATGGGGGAAATGGAGTGGGGTCCCAGAGCTCTCGGCCACAGGAGCTTTCTGGCCGATCCGAGACGTGCGGAAATGAAGGATCTCATCAACGAGCAGATCAAACTCCGCGAGCCCTTCCGGCCCTTCGCACCCTCTCTCATCGAAGAAGCCTCTGTCGAGTATTTCGGTCGCCCCATCCAGGCGCCCTTCATGATTCAGGTCTTCGACGTCCTCCCGGAAAAGCGCGCCGAAATCCCGGCAGTGGTCCACGCAGACGGCACGGCCAGGCCACAGACCGTTGCCCGCGCCACCAACCCGCGCTATTGGAAGCTCATCTCGGAGTTCGGCCGGCGCACCGGCGTTCCCCTGGTCCTCAACACGTCCTTCAACGTGCAGGAACCCATCGTAAATACCCCCGAAGATGCAGTGGCCACGTTCAAAAAGACCGGCGTCCAACATCTTTTCCTCGAAACCCTCCACGTCACCAAACCATCTTCCGAGTCGGCAAGGTAGTATTCTCCGGGCCACCCGTTCTGCACCAGGGCCTCGCGGCCACACAGCATCCCATATGCCGGATGACAATCTTGTTGGCAGGCCCCTCTCCGAAATCCACAGGGCCGTATCTTCCGCGCAGCAGCTCGGCACCGCGGCCCGCGGACAACCATGCAGGCGGTGCCGCACGAAAATCGTCTGGGCGGGTCCCCTGCGGAATCAGAATGTCATGAGATGCGTGAGAGGGATTCGTGGGGCCGCCCCGCCATGGGCGCGGCCCCACCCGACATCAGTTGCCTGACGCCGCGTCGGTGTAGGTCCCGGGGTGGTCGAACATATAGGTGAGAGTCCGGATCATCTCCAGGTTCATCACGTAGTCCGCCAGCTCCTTCTTGGCCCGGAAGAACTGGTTGTAGGCGTTGCCGTCCCCGGGGCTGCATTCCTGGCCGCCGCAGGCTGCCAGGGCCGCGTCGTAACGCGTCTTGAGGAGTTGGGCCCGCTCGATCATCCTGGCACCGATGGACACGTCGAGGGTTCGGCCTCCCACGGTCTTGTCAGGATACCGAATGGCCACGAAGGTCTTCTGGGAGAACGGGTCGGTGAAGGTTTCCTTCAGGCAACCGGCCGTGTTCAGGTCGGTACAGTGATCGAAGTCCTGCCCTTCCACGTTGCCAGACACGAACACACGCCACTTGTTGATGAAGTCCTGGCTGTAGTCCATCGGGAACATGGCCATGCCGAAGACCGCGGTGTAGAGCTGCGTGGTGAAGGTGTGGCCTGGATCCAGGTACTTGCCCGTGAAGGTCAACGTGATGTTGGCCATGTCCGGGTCCTCGTGGAGCTCACCCCACTCCCGGAAGGTCTGCTGGAGCCCTTCGCAGGGCTGGAGCGACATGTCGGAGAAGCGGACATGCTCCACGTACTTGTTTCCGTTGGCGTCCTCGCAGACGCGCGGCGCCGAAACGGTCTTGTCATTGCCCTCGATGGAGTTGATCAGTTCCAGCAACTGGCTGGGATACACCCTGGTGTAGTTGATGGTATAGAGCCTGAAGTCCTCCTGCGTGTCGCGGCCCAGGAAATTGTTGGTGGCCTCTGCCATCATCTCCAGGGCGAGGGGACGATCATAGAACTGACCGTACCTGATGCGGCGCAGGTACCACTGGTAGCCCATATTGAAGTCCCAGGTGTCGTCCCAGAACTTCCCGTCGATGAGGGGCACGCCCACTTCGCAATGCTGCTGGCAATACTCCTCGGAGGGGCACCAGGAAGGCTCGAGATCCATCTTCAGATACGGCGTTCCGTCAGGATCCGTCCTGTTTACAGAATCGGGATCGCAACCGTAGAACCCGGGAGAAGGAACGCTCAGAACCCTTGTGAACAGGTCGAAGCCCATGGCCACAGACAGGGTGTAGGAAGCCCAGTCGGTGGTGAAGAACCGGTCGATGGCATCCGGGATGTTTTCGTACCAGTCGTTTTCCATCAGGGACCGGTAGAGCACGTAGTATTGCATGTGGTTCTGGAGGATGTCGAAATAGCGGCCCACGACCCGCCCGGTGTAGCGGTTTTCGTCCCAGCCCCAGGTGTAGCGGTCACGCCCGAAGTTGTTGAAGATGTAATAGTTTTCGTAGGCCTGGATCTGGTTTTGGGTAATCTCGAAAAGGTCGGACCCTTCGTCGAAGTAGTTGCAGCCCAGGGACACGTTCCGGAATTCGTCCGAGCAGAACTTGAAGGGCACCAGCACTCGACCGGTATGGTCGGCCTCGAGATCCGGGCTGGTGATGAGCACCTCGTTGTTGCCCTGCTCGAACCCGAGGGTCCATGCCTTGGGCCGCCACATCCGGTTCTTTTCGCTCGTGTCCACGACCCCTTCGGGCGTCATGGTGGGATTGTCCGGATCGTAGTAGATCCTCGTGGGCAGGATCGCTTTCGGGCCGGTTGCGAGGAACTCCACGGGTGTGGGCCAGGAGAAGGAGCGGAAGGTCTGGATGGTGCCCAGCGTGGCCTTGTTGTTGGGGTCGTCGTTGGCCACATGGTCGAACACCTGCACCTGACCGGCATAGGCATAGTTGACCGCGGAGACGTCCCAGCGCCCAAGACCGACAAAGTCTGAGTTGAACTTGGCGCCATAGTCCATGACCGATGTCCACTGGTACTTGACGATCTGGTTGTTGTCTTCCACCGCGGACCTGGGCTGCTGCCAGCGTTCCAGAATCTGGCTGTCGCCCCGGGCCTGTGCGCCCTGCTCGCGAAGTTTCCAGTACTCGTCGTGATAGTTCATGGCGTCGTACGAACCGGAGAAGTTGTGCCGCAGACCCATGTTGTGTCCCATCTCGTGGACGGTGACTGGATCGAAAATCTTCCACTTGAGGCCCTCGGAGATTTTGTCTCCGCACTGAGGATCCGAGTCCCAGCGCTCCTGGGCCGTCATGTTCTCGCTGGTACAACCATTGGGGTGCTGCCCGTCGTTCGGGTCACAGCCGCAGTAATAGGACACCAGCTCCTTGGCCAGACCAATGGTCGAAGGCTCCTGGAACGGCACGAACTCCTGATACATGATCGTGTTGGCGAAGTGGGAGAACTTGATCCGGTTGATCGCCCGGATGTAGTTGATGTTGAGCCAGGTCAAGGGAGAGACCTTGCGCCGCAGCTCGCTGCCGTAGGCCAGGTCCGCACCGCTCAAGGCTGCGGCCTGCGCAGGCTCGTAGCCAGCACCCACGAGAGTGGGCAGTCGGTTGAGGAGCATGGCGTTGGTGAGCATCATGTCCTCTATGGGGGAGTCCTTGACCGCGTTCAGCCTGGCCAGGTCCGGTCTGGTCCCGTTGCCCAGCACCCCGCTGTCCGCCACTGCTTTGGCCTGGGCGGCCATCCAGCGACGCAGTGCCTCGGGGGAGCTGGCATCCGGCTTGACGTGGCTTTCGATGGCGTGGGCCCATGACAGGTCCATCTGCTTGTACATGCGCTTGACTTCCTCGGGACTCCACTTGACGCGCTCCCAGGAGTAGGGATAAGCGCCGGGCATGACCTTGCCGTCTGCACTCTTGGTGAGCCGATACCCTTCCAGGTGCTGTTCGTGGCGCACCACTGCCTGCTGGAAATAGCCGGTCAGGAACGTATCCCAGGGGAAGTTCTTGTCGGTGAGCATACGGACGATGTCCTTGGCCCAGACGGCATAGGTCTCCAGCGGGGCACCGTAGATGTTGGCCACTGCGGAAATGGTTTCGCCGGTGAGCGGGTCACCAAGGGGTGGACCGTATCCGAGAGGACTGGCCTGCTGTGGGGTCGGCCACCAAAGAATCATGTTGTAGCGAATGTCTCCTGCTTCCACGTGACGTCCCACGGGGCCACAGACCTCGGGGTCGCCCTCTTCGACCGGGTTGTTCACGCAAGCCACGAAGACGTTGAAATTCGGGTCGTCGAACTCGGGCCTGGCGTCGCAGTGATCCTCGCCGAAGACCTTTCCGGCGGCTTCACAGCCCGAGGCTCTCCACACCACATGGTTGAAGGTGTCCGCCCATGTCTGGATAACTTTGACACCGGTGGCTTTTCCTTCTTCCGGGAACCGGTCGTTGAGATAGTAAGCAATCGGTTTGAGTTCCCGCTCGAAATACCGGGTGGGCAATGGATATTGGCTCTGTGCCGTCGGGTAGTAGACGGGCCGGCCGTCGTACTTGTAAAAGCAAGGCTTGGGAGCGTCTGGGTCACACGTCCAATGCACCTGCAGATCCGGGTTGGCATCACAGGGGCAAATCACGTCATCGCCGAGAGTGGTCAACTCGCTGGGCAGTTCCCCGGCATTGTAGGTGAGCTTGTAGACAGGCTTTCCGTTGGCGCAGGTGCAGGTGCCACCGCTGCATTGGTACGAGCCGCCGCCGCAGACCACAGGGGCAAACACCGCGGCCTCTTCCTCGCTGGAAGCCACGGGCACCTCGGAGTAGCGATAGGCCAGGTCACCCATGATGAAAATCTTGTGGTTGTTGACCGTGCAACGGCAGGGGCTGCCGTCGCCGGGGCAGGAGTACTTCTGGCTGCCGTCCTCGGTGTCCGGGCACTGGGGCTGGCCCTTGTAGAGAGCGTTCGCATAGACCCGGGCTTCTTCGTCCGTGGTGGCCTTGACGAAGCTCTCCTTCCAGAAATTAAACCTCTGGGCATACCACCTCAGGCCGCCCACCGTGATGCCATACTGCTGGCTGTAAAACTTCCGCTCCACGGTGAAAAACCCATAGTCGTCCATGTCCTTCTGGCTGTATTCCAGGGGCTCGTACTCGTGGTCCGGGTCGAGCTTCCAGAAGGCGTGGCGCACCGTCACCTCGGTGGAGGTACAGGAACTCAGGCTGCCATAGAAGAAACAGTCTGGCATCTTCGACAGTCCCATAAAATCCCAGCCTTCGAGATCGCGCATGTCCGGTGTGACCAGGACCTTGTTGACGATTGAGATGTAGTTGGCTTCGCCCTTTTCGTTGCGCTCGATCCGGGGCGCATGGGGATTGGTCGGATCGTTGACGAAGTAGTTGATGGGGTCGGTGGTCACGGCCCTGCGCCACAGCAGGTTCCAGTTGGAAACCAGGTTCTCCGACCAGTCCACGCGGATGAACTCCCTCTCGTACCAGGGCCGTTCGGTGGACTCTCGGATCACGTTGGTTTCTTCGCCCGTGGTGGCGTTGTAGTCACGGATGATGTCGAACTGCTTCTGGAT
>CAZIJS010000066.1:5244-19172 GCA_964539505.1 uncultured Myxococcales bacterium | reverse complement strand
TCGGTCCGCTAAAGGCCCGTCGAAGACGACGACGTTGATAGGCCGGGTGTGGAAGTGTGAGTAATCCACGGAGCTAACCGGTACTAATCGGCCGTGCGGCTTGACCACCACAAACTTTTCTCGTTCACCCTCATGTGCGAGGAGGTTCGAGGTCAAGGTTACATGCAGGATTTTGCGCGCCCAGCGCAGTTCGATACACGACTCATCAGTTTCCCGGTGGCCATAGCGGAGGGGAAACACCCGATTCCATTCCGAACTCGGAAGTTAAGCTCTCCAGCGCCGATGGTACTGCACGGGGCACCGTGTGGGAGAGTAGGTCACCGCCGGGACCTATTTGAAAAAGGCCCTGTCATTTGACAGGGCCTTTTGCTATTCGAATCCAAAGATGGACAATGAGGACACATCCCAAACAGGGGAGAGGGGAAGGAGATTTGTGGAGCTTCCGGGGATCTGGGGCGACTCTGGATCGGGATTGGTGGAGCTTCCAGGAACCAGCGCAGATGCGGGATCAGTCGTTGCGGAGTTTCTTTTCGAGCATCGTCAAATTGACCTGGACCACCTTATTGTCTGGATCCAACTCTGCTGCCTGGCTCCAGGCATCCAAGGCCTGCTCGTAGTCCTTTGCCTGGTACGCGATGAGGCCCTGCTCGAAGAGTTCGTTGAATCGGGTCAGGATAGAGGGCGTCTTCTCTGTGTTGTCGGCGGCCTTGCGGGAAAGCCGTTCCGTGACGTCCTGCTCGAAAGCCCGGTGCTGCCTGCGCATGTGCTGGAGGATGAGGCCTCGGTCGTCGAATCTCTGGACTGGGAGGACTTTTTTGGACAACGTCCGACCGTCCAGGATCGCCACGGTGACCACCGCGGGTTTTGGGTGGGACACACATTCGGTCTGGATTTGGACCAGCCGGTTGGCGAGCGGGATTCCAGTGAGGAGTCCAGCGGGGCAGTCGCCTGGCTTGGGCTGGTGGGTTTGTTGTTCCACTGCGGCGTGGGCGATGTCGCTGAAGTCTGGGTGGCGCACGCGGATCTCGAAGGTTCCCTGCGTGACATCCATGAGTCGGCCCATGAGATCGAGGGTGTCATCATCGTCTTCGAGAAGCCCTGCGTTGAGAGGCACGGCGGCCTTGAGGCCAGGGGCATCCACGAGGATCTCGCCGGTGATGGAACGCAACTCGCAGAACTGCAGGAGTTTGACGAAAGGCAGCTTGCCCAGGTCTCCCACGAAGACCGGGATGCTCCTGCCCGTTCTGGCGTCCAGGATGGATGCGACCTTTGCCTTGAGGACCTTCCAATCGATGGGCTTGGTGACATAATCGTCGGCTCCGGATTGGAGTCCTGCCACGATGTGGTCCGGGTCGTCGAGGGAGGAAAGGAAGAGAAATGGAATCGTGCGGGTTCCGAAGCGCTTCGTAACCTCCCGGTGGAAGGCAAAACCGTCCAGCCCGGGCATTCTGACGTCCGAGACGATGAGCCGGGGCCGATCTCCTCCGTCCATTTTTGCCAGGGCTTGAGAGGCATCGGGAAAGGCGGCCACCCGGTACCCTTCGTTGGACAGGACGTCTCGGATTGTTTCGAGCAACTGCACGTCGTCATCCACCAGATAGATCATCTTTCCGACTCCAGTTCCCTTCAGAGTCACAGTTGTTCCAGGATGCTGCGGATTTCGTCTACGGAAAGCTCCAACTCGCTGCGTTCGTCTACGTCCTGTCCGCACAAGACCGTGATGTAGAAGGTGCCTGCAGCAAAATCGAAGCGGCGGAGAACCAACTTGTCTGCGTAGCCCACGTCCACACTGATACTTTCACCCTTCTCCTTTTCCAGGTACTCTCCCACGCGCTCGAGAGCCTCTCCAAGGATGGATGCCAGGGCGGAGAGAACGGCGCCCTCCGACGGCGCTGCGTAGGCGGCCAGGGGGAGACCCGCTCCATCGGAGAGAACGACCTGATCGAAGCCGGCACGGGCAGCCATGTCGGCCAGTAACACAGAAAGCTTGTCGGACCGATACGAGGCGGCCTCGATGGCTGCATGGGTCCGGCGGACGGCAGAGGACCGATCCCTGGTTTTGGCCCTTGCCTGCCTGGTCCGTCCCGGGGGGGCTGCAAGGGGGGCTGTTGCCCGGTCAGTTGGCCCCTGCGTCTTCGTGCTCGCCTCACGAGTGGAGGGCAGATCGTTCCAAAGAGGGGCCTGCGAACCCATGATCTCTTCGAGGATGCTCGCGGAAAATTCCAGATCTTGTCGTATGTCTGTCATGGAGCGTCTCCTCCCGTCGCTACCATCACTGTTCTTCTGCGTCGGGACGTCCTTTGTCTGTGGGATGTTTTTGCTGCGCAAGGGCCTTGCGGGCCGTCCATTCTCCAAAAAGGTCGAAAAAGGCCCTGGCCCCCGGGCTTTCCGGGGAAAACACCGTGGCAGGCAGGCCGCGATCCGTCGTTTCATTGAAGACGTCGTCGATGGGGATCACCGTCCGCCAGAGGGCCGATCCAGGCAGCGAGCGACGCAGGGCCTGGTACTGATCGAACTCAGCTTTGCTCCATGCAGCAAATCGGCTGATCACGATACCCACGGAACGCCGGGGCCCTGCATTCGATTTGAGTGGCGCCACCATGGCAGGCAAACGCCAGATCGCCTCTTTCTTGCAGGGCAGAGCCAGAAGAACCCAACTGCTCAGACTCACCGCCACGGAATACAAGAAAGGAAGCCCCGCGGGAAGGTCCAGGAAGACAGGATGGGGCCCTTCTGCCAGGGAGGAGAGAAGATTCCCGAGGGACCCGTCGGAGAGAGCTTCGGCAAGGAGCATTTCCTGGAGTGCTCCCGACGGCAGGATGTGGACATTGTCCACTCGTGTCTTTCTGATTGCGGATTGGAGATCCAACGAACCGGTGAGGACACCGGCCAGTCCGGGGCCCTGGTCCGTGGCGGCCAACCTGGAGAGGGTGCCCATGGGGCTGAGGTCCACCATCAGCACCGGTTCACCCAGGGACGAGGCCGTCTGGGCCATGTGCCAGACTGCGGTCGTCGTGCCGGCACCACCCAGGGGAGACGACCATGTTACGAGATTGCTCATGAGTCTTCTCCTTGATCGGAAGTCAGGGGCCGGACGAGGCCCTGCAGACTCCAGGACGAAATCTGTGTCGCCGCTTTCCGGAGATCTCCGGGAAGCAGCAGCAGGAGGCCACGCAGCGTCTCTGGAACGTTCTGCCCGGTCCACTCCGAGGTGATGTCGGGTGACATCGTGAGACGGTCGTCGAGCGATGTCCAGTCCTTCAGGAGGGCCAGGGCCTCGTCCTGGGCCACCAGGGCTTCCATGAGGATGCTGTTGACCGGTGTCGTCCCACTGTCTTCAACTTCCGTAAAGTCTATGGAAAAACGGCCTTCGTCCAGCAGGATCAGACGCTGCAACGCTTCTTCTCCCTTCAGGTCGCGCCAGCGCACCGATGCCAGCATTCCGTCCTTGAAGGTCAGTCCGCCTGGTCCGTTTTCGATATGGACGTGGCAGGTTTTACGTCCCAAATCCATGGCCTGCAATATTTCGGCGATCCCCATCTGGGACAGGTCTCCAGACATTTCCTTTTGGAACCGTCGATACTTTGCCGAGCGCCGCAAGGCAGCCCGGACCCGTGCAAGGACTTCGGCTTTCTTGAACGGTTTGACGATGTAGTCGTCCGCTCCAAGTTCCAGGCCTCGGACCTTGACGTGCGCAGCGTCCAAACTGGAGAGAAAGAGGACGGGCAGGTCCGGAAGATGCTCCTGGAGTTTCTTGATGACCTGGAATCCATCCATCCCGGGCATACGGATGTCGAGACAGACCAGGTCGAGGGCCTGACCCTGCGCCACATCGAGGGCCTGCATTCCATCGTAGGCATGGACCACGTCAAAGCCGGCCCGTTCCAGGTATTCTCCGAGTACCTCGTGTTGGGTCACATCGTCGTCGGCAATGAGGATCGTGAATCGTGTCATCGGCTGTTTTCCTCAAGATTGGCTCGTCGGACTATTTGTACCATCTCTTCTTCGAGGATGGGATCGGAGAGCAGCAGGGCGTTCCTTGGTAGAGGCGTCGTTTCCTGTCCAAGAAAGACGAGGACCGTGCCTTCGCCAAGTCGATCCGCGACGCTGGTCCAATCTCGATGAACATCGGCATTCGTGTCGATAAACACCATGAGCGGTCGCGTCCGACCAAGGATTTCCTCCAAGGGGGCCTGAGGGGGGATGATTCGTACGGACACGTCGGCCTGTTCCAGAAATGCTCGGACTGTGGATGCTCGTTGCTGATCGGCCACCACCAAGGCCTGGCGAGGCTGGGACAGGATATTTCCCGTCGGCAGTTCCACCACGAAACGCGCACCCCCGGATGAGGCCTGTTCCGCCCAGACCCGTCCCATGTTGAGTTCCGTCAGCTTGCGCACGATGGCCAGGCCAAGCCCCGAGCTGGGGCCGGATGCGACAGGAGTCTGGGGCGCCGTGGCCTGGTAGAAACGTTCGAAAATCCGTTCCATGTCTCGGGGGGGGATCCCAGGGCCTTCGTCTTCCACGGTGAGTCGGGCCAGGTTGCGAATCGTCGCAGACAGTGAAAGTCTCACTGTTCCGTGGGGTGGTGAGTACTTGATGGCATTGGAGAGCAAGTTGCTCAGGATTCGTTCGACCGCCTGGGGATCGGCCTGGATCTCGATGGGAGTCTGCGATGCCAGGACATGGATACGAATGTCGCGTTCCGCGGCGGATGTCTCATGCAGAGCGGCGAGCGTCTTTGCGACCTGCACCAAGTCCAAGTGCTCTGGCTGCCAGGAATAGACGCCTGCTTCGATTTTTTCCAGGTCCATGACGTCGGAAATCAGCCTCAGCAGCCTGTCGGCCGCATCCCTCATGCGACCGAGGTAGCGGCGTATACCTGGGCCGTCCATTTCGTCGATCTGGTCTTCCATCAAGTTGAGATAGGACAGGATCGCATTCACCGGCGATTTGAGGTCGTGGGACGTGCTGGCGATGAGTTCACTCTTGAGGCGGTTCATCTCTTCGGCCTGGTTGACCCGCTGTTCCAGATCCTGCTCCTTCAATTTCCTGTTGGTGGCGTCCCTGGCGATGCCATGTAAGACAATGCCACCCTGGGGGCCGGCCACGGCCCTTGCCGCCACGTCGAGAAAGCGACTTTGTCCCTGCTGATCGCGAAGAGCTATTTCGACCTGGACAGGCGCTCCCGAGCTCTTTGTGGCAATTTTCCAGAGGTCCTTCCAGACCTGTCGAGGGTCTGTTGGATCGAAAGCATCGGAGATCTGGGTTGGAGCTTTTTCGAGAAGACTCTCTCTGGCCTGCAGCAACAATTCCAACGGGACGAACTCGAAGACTTTTCTTCCCATGATGCTGAGTCGGGGGATGCCCAGGATGTCTTCAACGGCTGGATTGACATAGAAGAGGATTCCCCTCGCATCCACCGACCAGATGATGTCGCCGGCATGTTCGGTGAGCAGCCGGTATTGTTCTTCTCTGCGGCGCAAGGCACCATGGGTTTCTTCGAGCTGGATTTGTCGCGCTAGGGCGCCGGCCAGGGTCCCGAAAAAATGTGACTCCAGCGAAGAGAGCCAGCGGCGCTTCCGAAACGCGGCACAGAGCAGTCCCACCGGGGCGTTTTCCATCCGGATGACGTGGCAGATGCGGGTCTGGAAGGCCCGGTCGGACCCTTGACTGCCACTGATTTCGGGAGACACCCTGAGAAGGTCACTTTGGGCACGTTCCAGGACCCCAGGACACCAGGTCAGATCTCGACTTGCCGGGTCTGGATGATCCTGGACGTGAGAAGCCTGCAGTTCAAAACCTGCATCCGTTCGGTGGCAGAAGTAGGCATGCTGTGCGCCAAGGGCTGCGGCCAGAGCTTCTGCCAGAACGTTTTTGTTGCGATCGTAGTCGCCACCAAGGGACAGGAGGGCCGAGTTGAGCAGGCTCATTCTGCGTTCCTGGGCAACCTCGCTACTGCGGTCCTGGACTGTGACCATGTAACCCACGTCCACGCCTGCGCTGTCGCGCACCGCCATGGCAGTCAGGAGCACGGGCAGGGGACCCTGCGATGTCTGAATCTCGATGTTGCCCGACCAACTCCCGAGGTTTACGTTGCGCAAGGCCGCATCCACCCCGGGCCAGATCCCTTGATCCTTGTCGGAGAGCAGGATGTCTGAGGGACGGCGGCCCAAAGCCTGCTTGAGCGTGATGCCAGCCAGGTTGAGAAAGGAGCGGTTCGTCTCCCGGATCAATCCATGTCTGTCCAGGAAGATGGTGGGTTGGGTGCTCTGCAGGAAACTTCGATAGAAAACCGCCAGATCCTTGGTGGCGTCGATGCGGGATGCCGCTGATCGCATCAACAAGGTCTTGCCGTTCTCCGAGGCGAGGAACAAGACCTCCAGGGGGCGGTTCTTTCTGGTGAAAAGATAGGACGTGGCTGTTTGGGTTGTTGCATCTTGGAGGGCTGCTGCGATCCAGGCTTTGCCCTGCTCATCGAACCAGTCCTGGACCGAGTTGCCGTTGGGAGAAAATCCTAAGATTTTCTCGAGGCTTCCAGGCGACTCCACCAGAGATCCGCGTTCGTCGATGCGCACCGTGGCCCAGGGCTCGGAAGGGAGCAAGACCACTGGGTGGCCCACGGGCCGCAGCCTTGCGCTGGAATGACGACCCTGGGAAGCGGTGACCTCGAAACGCCCGGTTTCGCAGAGAGCCATGTAGTCTGAAACGGTGGTGGGAAGAGGCCCATCGATGGGACCACTGGCTTGCAGGGCTTCGATGGCCGGTTTCGAGAGGGCTGGGTCGAGTTGGCTGCCGGCCACACGTCGCAGTTCGTCCAAAGCCCGCTGCATGGGCATTGCGAGTCGGTAGGGCCGGTTGCTCGTGAGTGCATCGAATGCGTCGGCATAGGCCAGGATCCTGGCCAGGAGAGGAATTTCTTCCCCGGATCGGCCCTCTGGATAGCCGGTTCCATCATAGTGCTCGTGATGTCCAGAGGCAGAGGCTGCCAGGTGCGCGATGGGTTCCACCCAGGTCACCAGTTCCCTGGTGAGAGCGGCGTGCTGTCTGAGAAGAGAGACTTCGTTGCCCGTGAGGGGGCCGGCGCGCCGAATGAGGCTCCGTGGTATCGAGGCCATGCCGAGATCGTGGAGCAATGCAGCCCAGAGAACTTCCCAAAAACTCACATCCAGGCCCTGGACGTTGCGGGCGATGCGCGTGGCATAGTAGCCCACCCGGAGGCTGTGGTCGGCCATAGCCTCGTGTTTGGCGTCGGCCAGCCTGCCGAGGGTCCA
Source organism: uncultured Myxococcales bacterium (assembly GCA_964539505.1). Taxonomy (GTDB): domain Bacteria; phylum Myxococcota_A; class Polyangia; order HGW-17; family SLPX01; genus CAZIJS01. The sequence goes on along the minus strand of CAZIJS010000066.1, from coordinate 11,898 downwards.
TGTCAGGATTGTGGTCAATTCCACCGGGCTCCATCGTTCCGAGGCACAAAGGCAGCGGGTTGGCTCCTTGACCGTCCTGGCGAGCAGAGAGAGCTCGAAGACCCGGTCCAGGATGCCGGGATCGCTGTCCAGGAGGCTTTGTGCGGCCTGGGCTACAGAGGGGAAAACCGCTTTGCCTGAGAGTTGGTGAATGATCCTGCGAGCGTCGTTCAATCGACGGGCTGGCTCCTGGGATCGGAGCGAGACGTCCAGGAAGTCGGCCAGGTGGATGATGGAGGCTTCGATGGGGATGTCTTCACCCTGGAGGCCCGCGGGATACCCCATGCCGTCAACCCGCTCGTGGTGTGCGGCAATGAGCGGCGACAAGTCCGCGGTGATGGGAATGCTCTCGATAAATCGCTGGCCCTCGACCACGTGGCTCACCGCACCAGGGGTTACGGTTTGTAGTGTCGCCTGGTGGACGATGTGGTCGGTGAGGCGCACGGCACCGATGTCGTGGAGCAGGCCGGCAATGAACAGGGCGTCGGGATCATCGATGCCGAAAACACGAGCCAGGGCTTCGGAGAGGAGGGCCACCCGCCAGGAATGGTAGAGGACCACCCCTTCGTCATAGTCCAGGATGCGGCCGGCCACCAGGAATGACTGGTGTACCAACTTTCGTAAAAGCGGCTCGTCGCTGGTTGTTTTGGCCTCAGGAGACATCATCGTGGCAGGGAAAATCCTTTCAGAAGGTCCGGGCCGCAGGCCAGGCCGTCGATCCAATCGATGAAACGAGTCACGGACTCTTTGCCCCGGATGGCGGCTCCATGCTGGGGGGCGATGATTTCGATGTCGAGCTGTCTGGCCATGGCGGCCCAGGCCGCCGTGACTTTGGCGCCGCCCATGATGCGTTCGTGGAACGGGCGCATGGCCTCGACGTGGGCGTCCATGTCTGCTGCCTCGGCGTTGTCCACGGTGAGAGAAGCACCCAGGTCTCCTGTGTAGAGAATTTTGGAAACTGGGTCGTAGACCTGGAAGTTGGCCGCCGAATGGAGAAAGTGCGCGGGAATGACCAGGAGTTCCGTTTCACCGAGTTTGAGTTTCGTGCCTTCGTCCGGAATGGCGAGCATCCGGTCTGCCACGAGCCGATCCACGCCGAAATGCGTGACGAATCTGGTCCAGAGGCCGGAGATGTGGGCCTCTGCATCGGTAACCATGAGCCAGCCATTGGCTGCGGCCACGATGTCTGGGTCCTGGTGTGAGAAGAACACGTGTTTGAGATTGCGCAGCGGTACCAGGTTTGCAATGGCTCCGAAAATCTGGGCATAGACTTTGTGGCCGCCTGGATCCAAGAGCATGGCTTCGCCGTGATCGATGATGAGGTGCTGGTTTGCCTGGACCATGAGGTCGGAGCCCAGGTCTCGAAACACGTGGTTGGCGTGTTCATTGCTGGTAAAGAGGGTGTGCATGTCGTCCTCCGTGCCACAAGGGCGCTTACAAAGCAAAGAATCGTTTTTGTATTCCCGTCAGGCCAGGGCCTCTGCGACCTTTGACGCCGCCCGACTGATGTCGAGAAAAATGAGGCCCAATTTGGCTTCTCTGCGGGTCAGTGTGAGCAGCACGGCATCTGGTCCGGCGTTCATCGCAAGGACGTAGCCCTTGTCGCCCCTGACGAAGAGCTGTTCGAGGTTGCCGCGGCTGAGTTCCTGGGCGATCCTGGTCCCCATGGCCAGCATGGCTGCACTCATGGCAGCCACCTGCATTTCCTCCACGGACTGGGGCAGAGAACTGGCGATGATGAGGCCATCCTGGGAGACCACGGCCGAGGCCTCCACATCGCCTGAGCTACGTTGGAGCCCCGCCAGAATTTCATTTAACTGATCGATTCGAGACATTCCGTTCCTCCTGTCGTGGGAGTTGTGCTCGTCTTCAAGGTCTTTGATATTAGCTCCTAGTATGTTCGATAGGTCGAGTTTGCGCAACTCGGATCAGACAGAAACGCAGGGCGGTTGCCCTGCGTGGCTACCGCCTTGGGGCAGACGAGTGCATCATTGGGGTGCCGCTGGAAATGTGGAGACAGCGGGGATGCGATAGAGCGGGCACAAACGACGGGAGGATGGGCTTGTCGGGGCCTGGCCTCTTGTCTACCGGGCCACGTCGGTGAACCGGGATTCGCGCAGCACGTTGACGCGGATCTGTCCAGGATAGGACAACTCGTTTTCGATTTTCGAGGCAATTTCCCGTGCCAGCAACACGGATTGGTCGTCACTGACCTTGTCGCTGGCCACCATGACGCGGATTTCACGGCCTGCCTGGATGGCAAAGGCCTTCTTGACGCCGGAGAAGGACTTGGCGAGTCGTTCCAACTCCTCGATACGCTTGACGAAGGACTCGAGCATCTCTTTGCGAGCTCCCGGTCGGCGGGCGCTCAGATTATTAGCTGCTTGCACGATGACATCCAGGACCGAGACGGGCTTCGTCTCGCCGTGGTGTGCAGCAATGGCCTGGACCACGGCAGAGGGTTCCCCGTATTTTTTCGTGATTTGGGCACCCACCTGGGCATGGGATCCTTCGGCGGCCTGGTCCAGAGCCTTTCCAATGTCGTGGAGCAGTCCGGCCCTCCTTGCGATCTTGGCATTGATGCCCAGTTCCGCTGCCATCAGGCCGGCCAGGAAGCCCACCTCCACCGAGTGTCTCAGGAGGTTTTGTGCGTAGCTCGACCGGAACTTGAGGGATCCCAGCAACCTGATGAGTTCTTGATCGATTTTGTGGATGCCCAAATCAAAGACAGCCTGTTCCCCTGCTTCTTTGCACTGGGCCTGGATTTCCGTTTCGCATCGGGCCACGACCTCTTCGATCCTGGCCGGGTGGATCCTTCCGTCCGCTACCAGCCGGGTGAGCGCCAGCCTGGCCACTTCCCGTCGCACCGGATTGAAGCAGGACAGCAGCACGGCTTCCGGGGTGTCATCGATGACCACGTCGACGCCCGTGGCTGCCTCGAAGGTTCGGATGTTGCGGCCTTCCCGGCCGATGATGCGACCTTTCATTTCGTCGCCTGGCAGCTCCACCACTGCTACTGTCCGCTCAGCGACGTATTCTCCCGCATAGCGTTGAATGGCCGAGACGAGGAGCTGCTTGCTGCGTTCTTCCGCCTCTTTGGCTGCATCCAGTTCCACCTGGCGGATATCCTCGGCAGCCCTGCGTCGCGCCTCGTCGAGGACCTGTGCCTTGAGCTCTTCGATGGCCTGCTGGGCGGTGAGTCCGGCGATACGTTCCAGTTTTTCCCTGGCTTCCGCCAGGGCCTTGTCTGCAGCCTTTGCCGCGGTTTCAGCCGCCTGTTCTTTCTGGGTGAGTGAACGGGTTTGCCGTTCCAGTTCGGCTTCCCGCTTTTTCGCGGCATCGAGCTGTTTTTTGAGACGTTCCTCCTTGCGGGTCAGTTCCTTTTTCTGGGCAGCAAGATCTCTGCGGACTGCGTCCAGCTCTTCTGTCACCTTGGCCCGGATCTGGCGGATCTTTTCCTGGGCATCGAGTTCTGCACTCGACCGGATTCTTTCCGCTTCTGCTCGCGCTTTTGCCAAAATGTCTTCTGAGTCGGCGCCTGGTTCGGCCCCGCTGTCGTCTTGGGTCCGTTTCAGAAACAAGACGTAGGCGAGGCCTGAACCGACCAAACTGCCAACCACGATCCCGACCAGGATACCCCATGGTCCCATGACCGTTCCCTCCTCGTATGAGGGCGCGTGCAATGACAACCAGGTGTGGCTTTGAGGATGGCTCGATGGGCACTCGGAGAGTGGCTGGGGCCCTGGTGGAACGGTGCCGTGACTGCAGGCTTGCTGCCATGGTCGCAGCCGCCGGCCCCGCTGGGATGGATCAGTGAGTTGCTCGTGGCCTCACGACGGAACCTCCCTGACCCATTGAACCCCGCGCTCTCGCGAACAAAAAACGGGCAAGGCCCGCTGTGCACATGTCATTCCTCGATTGCGATCCATGTATTCAAAACACCTGTGATGTCAGGTGACGCGCCGAACAAGAAAGTCCCCCGCCACGGTCGTGTGAAGCAAGTATCTGAACCTGGACGGTAACCATCCAAAGGGGGCGCCTTTGTGTCGTTTCAGGTTCTCTCGACTGGGAGAGAACACACCGCGACTTGAAAAAGCTCCCAAATCCGAGGTGTTGGTTCGGAACACGTTGTCTTCATCACGCGCCGAGCAGGGGATCTTTTTTTGTCGTATTCTGTTTTTCTCCTCTGTGTCGCTCTTTTAACTGCTTTTCAATGATACTGAGGATCTTTTGGGATTTCAAGCGAATATTTTTTTTGATGTCACTTGTCTTGGTCCGTTCTCTAAACAGTTCGTCTGCCAATTGCAGCGCCGTGAAAACGGCGATTTTTTGTGGGGACTTGGCCGGGGCTGCATCCGCCAGCTCTTTGTATCGCTTCTCGACGTAGCTGGCCAGCTCCTGAATATATTGCGGATCGCCGTCTGTCTTGATGACGTATCGCTGACCTGCGATGTAGATTTCCACCGACTTTGCGGCAGGCACGGGACACCTCGCTTTTCGATGCGCCTTCGAGAACGCAGCAACGGCTCGTGAGTCCTATTTTTTTGTCTTTTCCGAGGGATTGACAAGAGGAAACCACGAGTTTTTCGATTCCGAAAGACATCGAATCTTGGAGCGGGGAGCGACTCTCCATCCCTAATACTCTTTTTTTGGTTCGTCGTTTTTGAACAGGTCTCGTTGGGCTGCCAGGACCGGGCTGTTTGTCTGTTCGGCGAGTCGGGCGATGTCATTGTAGAGAGGCGTTTCCCAGGACGTGGCCAGGGCGTTTCTCCGAAGGCCTGAAGGTCCGATTCGCTCCAAGGCCGTCCCTCGAAGTCTGCGGCCCAGGGCTTTGGCCCCGATTTCGAACAGGGATTTAAGGTCCAGGCCAGGGGAGTTGCCGTCCCAGGTTTCTATTCGTTGACAATTCGACTGCGTCTGCTCTCTTCCCTTGTTGTGCGGGCAGACGAGTTGGCAGGTGTCACAACCCACGAGCCGGCTGGACAAAGCATGGGCCAGTTCTTTTGGGATCGGGCCCCTTTGTTCCGTTGTCCAATAAGAAAGACACTTCGTTGCATCCACCAGGGGACCCGCCAGCGCGTTGGTGGGGCAGGCCTCTTGGCAGAGGTTGCAGCCGTTGCAAGGATCCCAGTCGAGCGGCGGGTCGGGCGGCAGGAGAAACGGTAGGACCAGTTCCCCGAGGAGAACTGCCGAACCCACACCGGGAACCAGGAGTTGGCTGTTTTTTGCGATGACCCCGATGCCGCAGGATGCGGCGAGGCTGCGTTCGGCCAGGGGGGCCGAGTCCACCGCAACTTTGTAGGGAAACGGCGTTCCCATGTCCTGCGCCAGGTCTTTTGCCAGCGTATCGAGGAGGGAGCGGAGTCTATCATGATAGTCAGGGCCAAGGGCATAGCCGGCAATGCGCCCGCATCCGACGGTTGCCGGGGGTAGATCGTAAGGGACCGCAATGCAGAGGACGGACCGCGCCTCGGGCCACCAGCGCCTGACGTCCCTGCGGATCTGGGCGCTGCGCTCGATATAGCCCATTTTTCCGTGGAAGCCTCTGGCCAGCCATTCGTCGACGACATTGGCCCATCTGGCCGGCGCATCGGGACTGGCCACACCGGCTGCGCAGGCTCCAAGCCGTTCGGCCAGGATCCGGGCTCGTTTCTTGATGTCGTCAGGACTCATCGAAAGTTTTCCCGTCATGCCCAGACCATAAGGGAGCCGGCCCCAGGGGTCAAAGGCAGAGCATGCATCCTTTTTGCCATGCGTCACGTCAGCAGGAGAGCCAGGCCCGTGGGATAGCCATCGCCTTCTCGTTGTCCCGTTGAAAATGTCCAAGTCCTGGATGTGTCGCGCTCCCGGGGCCTGCAGGTAAGTTGCATTGACAGCCGGCGGGTGGGAGGCTACGGTTTCCAGGATATTTGGAGTCGAGACAACGGCAACGAAGGTCGCCTGATTGCGGCCTTGCGGGATCTGCAGATTTTACACAGGACTATTGCGATGTATCGAGCTGTGATGGGATTTTTCTTCGGATTGACCATGATTGGGGCCTATGGGATGCCGGCGCAAGCAGGAAAGCCGGCGGATGCGAACCTGGTGCAGGCCAAGAAGCTGTTTACCGAAGGGCGAACGCTCTATTTGCAGAAACAGTACCAGGCATGCGGTGCAAAATTTCTGGAGGCGACGAAGTATAAAGATTTGGCTGCGTTTTATTACAATGCCGCGGTTTGCTACGAAAAGGGGCGGTTCTACGCCAAGGCCATCCGGTATTTTTCCGAGTACCTGAAGCGAAACCCCAAGGGGTCGGACGTGGCCGCCTTGGCAAAACGTATCCTCGCATTGACGCAGTTTCTCGAGAAGCAAAGAAAACAGGCACAGGCCCGAGCCACTGCTCGTCCCGGCGCGCGACCAGGCACGGGTCCAACGGCTCGTCCCGGCGCGCGACCCGGCACGGGTCCTGCCGCCCGCCCGGGCACAGGTCCAACGGCGCGCCCCGGCGCCCGTCCCGGTGCGCGACCCGGTGCCCGCCCGGGCACAGGTCCAACGGCGCGCCCCGGCGCCCGTCCCGGCACTGGTCCTGCCGCCCGCCCGGGCACAGGTCCAACGGCGCGCCCCGGCGCGCGACCC
>CAZIJS010000066.1:0-5144 GCA_964539505.1 uncultured Myxococcales bacterium | reverse complement strand
GGTCCTGCCGCCCGCCCGGGCACAGGTCCAACGGCGCGCCCCGGCGCGCGACCCGGCGCCCGCCCCCGCCCGCCCCGGGCCCCAGCCCTTCCGCCCATTCGTCCCAAGGCCGTTGTGGTCATCGATTCGGTCCCCTCTGGTGCCACGGTCTGGATTGGGGACAAGATGCATCCCCCGGTTGGAAAGACTCCGGTGGAGGTTTCTTTGCCGGAGGGCAGACACCGGGTCATCGTGGAGGCCAAGGGCTACGAGCCGGTGAAGAGAACGGTCACGGTGCAGGCTGGCAGAATGTCTGATGTGGTCTTCTCTCTGAGTCGTGGGAACTACTTGGGCTGGATACAGGTCACCTCGAACGTGCCGGGGGCCAATGTCTACATCGACAACAGGACCATCGGGGCGGTGGGCCGCACGCCGTTTACCGGCATCCAGAAGCCCGGTCTCCACACTGTCTGGGTGGGCAAGCCCGGCTATGTGACCAGGCGCAAGGACATTCGCGTGGAACCGGGCCGTTCGGTGGAGGTGCACCTGTCGCTGGAGCGGGTCCGGTATGGATGGATGAGCCTCTATGGGCCGCCAAAGGGTGCCCGGGTGTTGGTGGATGGCAAGCCTCTGTGCCGTGCTCCCTGTCGGACGGTCAAAGTACCTTCGGGGGGGCATGTGCTCGTTGTGCATCACAAGGGGCGAAAGCCGCTTCGCAGCGTGGTGAAGGTGGAACAGGGCCGGATGACGGTTGTCAAGGCCCGGCTGGCCAAGGCTCCCAGCCGGATTCCCGCCTATGTCCTCTACGGGATCACTGGTGCGATTTTGGGCGGGGCCATCTACAGCGCCGTCACCGCGAAACAGCTCCGAGACGACTACCAGGCCGACCTGGATGACGGCAGGTTGGTGACGAGCCAGGACGCCAGGCTCAAGAAGGGAAAGATTTTTTCCATCGTGGCCGACGGCCTTTTCGGGGCGAGTGTCTTGATGGGCGGGCTGGCTCTCTACTACCAGTTTCGGAATCCAGGCCCCAAATCTCGGGCTGGGTTTGTGATCCGGGGCGTGAGTGTGACTCCTTCCATCGGACTGGGGACCGTTGCCCTGTCCGGGCGATTTTGAGGCGGCAGATGTTTTTTTCGAAGCGATTGGAATTGGTGGGTCTTGCGGCTTGGTTGATGGTGGGAGCCTGCGATCCAAGGGTGTTCGACGACCTGGGATCCAAGGCGCCGGTCCAGGTGGCCGAGGCGCCTTCCGGCCTGGATCATTTCGGTCCCGGGCTCGTGAGCATGGACGGCAGAGGCCAGGATGCCGACCGTCCTCAAGTGGCAGTGGCCGCGGGGATGGGTACAGAGGCTTTGGTGGTGGCAAAGGGTCTGTCCGACGGGCGCATGGAGCTGCGCAGCGGCGGGGAGTCGCCCGAGGCCGGGACTGCGGGAGCGGTGCGGGCCTTGGTTCAGACCGGTCGATTGTCCGGGCCCGAAGGGGACGGCCCTGGGGTGCTGGTGGGGGTGCCGGAGTTTGGGGTCGTCTATGCCGCTGTTTTGGGCCGGACCGGAGAGCCCATGGGATTGGCTGACCGGGTCCTCACGGCAGGAGATTGCAATCTCTCCGACATGGACGAGTTTGGTGGCGGGTTGGGCGCGGCGGATTTGGATGGGGACGGCCACGACGAATGGATCGTCCGTTCCCGGTACAGTCTTTGTGTCTTCGGGGCTGCCGATCTCACCGCAGCCCCCCTGTCATGTCCCCTGCTCACCAACTGCCAGGACTGTGACGATTTTCATTCCTGGGATGGACCCCTGGCCACGGGCCGCTTGCTGAATCTGCCCGCAGGGCGCAGCACCCTGGTGGTGGGTCTTCCCAGCAAGACCAGGGGCTCGGTCCATTTCCTGGCCATGTCGGGTTCGGGAAGCATTCTGGATCAGTCCTGCGACGATGTGGACATCCAGACCTTCGATCTGCAGGCTCCTGCGGGGATGGCGAGTTTCGGGTCGGCCCTTGTCGTCGCGGACCTGGACGGAGACGGCTGGGACGAACTCTTCGTAGGGGCTCCGGGTGAGCAAAAGGTGTTCGTCTACTCGGTGCCGGCCGGCGGTTCGACTGACTGGGCCAACGCCACGCCGGTGCTGGAGGTTACTCCTGAGAATACCGCCGAGGCCAGGGCTTTTGGTGCAGCCATGACCCTGGCCGACCTGGATGGAGACGGCCGGCTGGAGTTGGCCGTGGGAGACCCCGATGCCAAGGTGGGAGGCGAAGACCTCGCGGGACGGGTCCATTTGTTTTCGTTGGACCTGGCTGGGATGACAGCGACTCGGCTGGCTGTCCTCCAGGAACGCGAACCGGATCGTGCCCATCATTTGGGCAAGGCCCTGGGGCGGATCGTGCCGTCGGGGGAAACCTGGCGGCGGTCTGGGGGGCTGGCCCATGAATTGCTCGTGACTGCCGACGAGGCGCTCTATCTTTTCCTGGAGACGGGAACCGAGGGAGACGTCTGGAATCGGTAGCAGGGGTGGGATTGGGGAAAGGCTGTCATGTCAGACGATGGGACTGCCCTGATTCGGCACATCGATCCCTTTACAGAGCCGTACCTGACGTTGGCGAAGAAAAGGGACAGGGCGCATTATCTCGGAGTCTACCGGCGCATCTTCGATGCCTTTCCCAAGACATTTGCGGATTTGACCGTAGATGCGCTCGAAGGCTATACGAAAAAATGGCTGGAAGGCCTCTTCGATCCTGAGATCCTGGCAGCCCCTTCCCGGGCGACCGAAAACGTGGCTCACCTCTGGCGGCTCTGGCTCGGGACTGCCCGAGGAGTCATCAATTTCTGGCACGACGAACGCATGAAAATGGGGTTGGCCGAGCCCAGCCTGGACATCCGCCTGGGCCGGGACGTGGCATCCACGCCCAAGGAACTGGTCTATTCGTCCGACCTGCTGGATCTGTATCGCTACCTGCCGGTTGGTCCCCAGGCCGAGATCCCCTTCGTCATGTTCTATTCCTGGATCAACGAGTACTGGATTTTGGATCTCACTCCAGACGTAAGCCACATGAGGCATCTGCGCGACCAGGGCATCGACACCTACGTCACCCATTGGAAGGTGCCCAAGGATCGCGAATCCTGCCAGACGGACCTGGCCGGATACCTCGCCGAGGCCGAGGCTGCCCTGGACCGGGTGGCAAAACTCACGGGCGAGGATCGCCTGGCCATCGGCGGCTATTGCATCGGTGGCGTCCTCGCGGACATGGTGTCGGCCCTTCGGGCGGACAAGGTCTGCTGCCTCGTCAACCTGGCCACGGCCCTCGACACCATGGCGGGCGAAGAGGGGGCCGGAGCGTTCGGCGCGTTTACGAATTTCGAGATTGCGGGGCTCGACGAGTTTTTGGCCCGCCATGGCGGCCGGTTTCCGAAAAAGGCGTTCGAGGAGTTCTTCGACAACGTCAAGCCGGCCAGAGCGGTGCGCAGCTTTTTTGAGCGATATGTGTATGGACAGACAGCCCCCATGGACCCGGTGACGTACTGGAACCGCAAGTCCGCCAGGCCCATCATGCCCGTGCACACCGAGTTTCTGCGCAGGATATACAACGACAACGAGCTGGCCGATGGAACGATGGATCTCGGAGGACGGCACATCGATCTCGGCAGGGTGACCTGCCCTGCACTCGTCGTCATGGCGCAGTTCGATCACATCGTGCCCCTTCCCTGTGCCCTGAGAACGGCCCATTTGTTGGGCACGCCCCATGAAGATCTCGACGCGGTGGTGGTCCGGGGCGGACACGTCAGGGCCATCGTCAACGCAGAATTGCTGCCCGTCGTCTCGAGTTTTCTGCGGCCCCACCTGGGTGCGCTCGTAGACAGGCCGGCCTTCGGCTCACAGGCCGATTCTTGATGAAAGGGACTTTGGGGTCCCAGCCCGTTCAGAGCTTGTCGCGGATGGGTTCGTAGTCCTTGGCGGGTTCGAAGCCTCGAAGCACCCGGAGCGCTCCGTCCCGGAGCGCCTCCATTTCCCGTTCACCGGGATAGAAGGTGATGGGGACATCGAGTTGGGACAGGTCTTCGACCAGGGTGCGGCGCAGCCTGGCGCTGTGGGCCATGCCGCCTGTGACGATGATCCGGTCCACCGGCTCTCCGTGGAACTTGGGCAGGCCCGAGGCGATCTCGGCGGCGATCTGTTCGCACATGGCCTGGTAGACCACCGCTGCCTGCTCGTCGCCTGCCTCGATGCGTCGTTCCACCTCCCGCAGGTCGTCTGTTCCCAGGTAGGACACCAGCCCGCCGTTGCCGATGAGCTTGGATTCGAGTTCTGCGCGACTCAGGCCCGAGTAGCACAGTTCGATGAGATCTCCACCGGGAAGGGTTCCGGTCCGGTTGGGGGACATGGGCCCGTCGTAGAGAGCGTTGCGCACGCGCACGCAGCGGCCCTTTCTGTGGCAGCCCACGCTGATTCCGCCCCCAAGGTGGGCGACGATGAGGTTGAGTTCTTCGTAGTCCTTGCCGTACTGGTCGGCATAGAGCTTTGCCGCTGCCTTCTGGCTCAAGGCATGCCAAGCCGCCTCTTGTTCCGACTCTTCGAGTCCGGTGATCCGGGACGTGTCGTCTAGTTCGTCCACCACCGGCGGGTCCACCACGAAGGCCGGGCAGCCGGCCTTCGACGCCAGTTCGGAAGCGATGATCGCCCCAAGGTTCGAGGCGTGCCTGCCTGCCACTTCCCGCCGCAGGTCATCGAGCATCCTGTCGCAGATTCGGTACGTGCCGCTGGGTACTGGGAGGATGAGACCGCCGCGGCCCACCAGGGCATCCAGGTCTGTCAGTCCGACATGCTGCTCGGCCAGGAACTCGGTCACCGCCCCGAGCCGCGCGGGCAGTTGCTCGTCGAGGGATCCGAACTTGGGCAGGTCACCATGCGTGATTTCTTTTCTGGCGATTTCTTCTTCGCCCTGGAACAGCGCGACCTTGGTGGACGTGGAGCCGGGATTGATGGCGAGGACCTGGTAGCGGGGAAAGAAAAAGTCCAGCCTGGTCCAGTGGTATTCCGGCGAACGCAGGAGCTGCACCAGCAGCGCCTTGGCTCCCAGGACGATCTCGTCCGATGTGCTCTGACGGGAGAAATCCAATGCCTTGGCTCCCAGGCCGCCGATCATCAAGACCGCTTTTGCCTCGGGAAACC
>CAZIJS010000065.1:0-19858 GCA_964539505.1 uncultured Myxococcales bacterium | reverse complement strand
ATCAAGCGCGGCAGCACCGAGGACGGTCCAGGCATCAGGACCGTGGTTTTTTTCAAAGGATGCCCGCTTCGATGCGTTTTTTGCCACAATCCCCAGACCCAATCCGTGGGTCGGGAACTGGTGGTGTCCCCTGGTCGATGTGTGGGCTGTGGCGCCTGTGTGGCTTCCTGTTCGGTGCATGCCGTCACTGGGCCTGCGTCTGTGGATCGTGAGCGATGCACTGTCTGTGGAGACTGTGTGGACGTCTGCCCGTCGAGTGCCCTGTCTCTTGCCGGAAGGCGCTATGATGTCGACGAGCTCATGGGGGAACTGTTGCTCGACAAGCCGTTTTTCGACCGGTCCGGGGGCGGGGTCACTTTCAGTGGTGGTGAACCCACCATGTTTCCACGATTCCTGGACAGCCTGGGTGCGAGGCTCGGCGACGCCGGGGTGAGTTGCTGGATCCAGACCAGCGGCGCCTTCGATCGCCAGGCGTTCGAGCGCCACATACTATCCCATCTGGAAGGTATCTTTTTCGATGTGAAATTTGCTTCGGAGGAGGACCATCGAAAATACACGGGCCGGTCCAACCGGCGTATTTTAGATAACCTGGCCTGGCTGTTGAAACAGGATGTCGAGGTTTGTGTGCGTTGTCCCATGGTTCCAGGCCTGACAGACAGTGATGCCAATCTTCGGGGCCTGGTGGACATCCTTTCGGAGTTGGGGGTGTCGTCCTTGACGTTGCTTCCCTACAACCCATTGGGGGCGGACATGGCCGAATCGTTGGGGCGATCCTGGGATGCGCCAAGGAGGTTCTACAGCCCCGAAGAGCTGAAAGCCTTGTATCGCAGGATGGAAGACATCCTTGCAGAAAAATCTCTTGCTTTGGATGGCAGCAAGATGGTTTCTTAAACTGAGGTCACCATCGGTCCTGGTCTTCTGGGGAGAATACATGTGCGCAGTGACGGCCGGCAAGGGCAGGTGGTCGGGTTTCGAAGATCCCTGGAATCGGTTGCGTCGAACAGTGGGAGGCGGGTCTTTTAGAGGGCCCGGACCGGAGAAACAACACGTTTGAGAGGAGGACGCATCATGGTGCAAATCGATGTTCCCGCGGCATTCATCGCAAGTCAGTTTTTCTTGGACCTGGGACGTAAGGTCATCGAAAAAGACAAAGACGCATCCGGGCCCACCGTGACCTACTATCAGTACCTGGCTCAGACCCTTGCCTTTGCGGGGCTGGTGATTGCTCCTGCCGGGATTTACCTTCTTGCCGGGTATCCCGGATGGGAGCAAATCTATTGGACCCCCCGGGTGGAGCATGTCGTCTTCAACTGGAAAAATGCGATGATTCCTGCGCTTTTCGTGGCTGCCATCGTGGGAGCCGGCTGGCTCGGCCATTGGCTGGGTTATCGCTGGATCGTCACCGGCAAGGCCAGGCTCCTCAGACCCACGTATCTCGGGGTCCTGGCGGCCGTGGCCATCCTGGTGCTGGCGAACTACCCCTCTTTTCTCCTCATGGGAACCTATGACCAGTATCACCACGACCGTTCGGCGATGCTGTCTGTCTGGAAGAACCCCCATGGGTTCTCCGTGGCTTGGATTCTCGTGATGCTCTATTTTACCGTTGCCCTGGGATACCTGGTCTTCAAGATCCGCCGGGAGTCGAAGAGGGCTGCGAAAAGCTAATCAGGCGCAGTTTGGGTGCAGATCTTGGGAGTCTGATATGACCAGTCATCGAACCGTTGGCTTGGGAGAATTGTTTCTCCTGGGGCCTAACTTGGGGAGTCCCTGGGTCCTTTCTTTGTCTGACCAGGGCCCGAGGCCGTCCTTCGAACTCCTCTGGCTGGCTGGAGAAGACATGGGTGACGAGGTGGCACCGGGTGTCCTGTTCGAGGACTTGTGGCTCGATCCCTCCCCGTCTTGGCTTGCAGGCCGCGGGCAGGGAAAGACGGGCCGGCTGTCTTTGCGGGCAGTCGGGCCGGCCCAGGCCCTCTATGACATCGACAGTCTGGGCCGGCCCCGGTCGGAACGGGACTTTCGGCGTCTGGCGCCGCGGGTGGCCAAGGAAATCCTGGTGGGCCCCCAGGGACGGTTCTACCGTCTCGAAGTGGAGCCGGTCCAGGATGTTTCAGTCCCGACCGGTGACTGGATCCTCTACGACCTGGTTTTCGGGCGGCAGGGTTGTCTGCACAAAAACCACCATGCGGTTTGTTTCCTGTCGTCCTTTGCCGAGCCTTTTGGATTCGTGCACTTGACCGACCTGCACCTGGCGAGGCGAAACGACGAAATGTTGGCTCAGGTGCTTCGGGATGCGCACCATCGTGGTCCCGGGGAAATCGCCGCGTCGTTTCGCAACTTCAACGACCATGTGCGCCGTGCCTTGGCCAGGGTCAATGAATTGGCCCGGGAGGGCGAACTGTCCTTTGCCGTGATCACCGGCGACCTGGTAGACTTCGCCCATTATGGTTGGGACGACGAGCCCAGGTTCGACCGGGTCAACTGGCGGACATTCGTAGAGATCCTCACGGGGGGAGGGACAGAAGGAGACAAGGGAAATGACGGACTGGCAGTTCCTTGTTTCACGAGCCTGGGAAACCACGATTGGAGGCTTCATCCCTACAGTCCCGGCCTGGGCTCCTATGCCGCCACGTTCGGGCTGACCAAGGAGGAGACCAGGTCTGTTTACTACGAGGGCTTCAGTCTGGACGATCTGGGACCGGCTGCCGAAGGCCGTGAGCGGGTTGCCGATGGCATGGAGCTGCGTCTCTTGGGAAAGACGAGGAGGCAGCGGCTTGCCAGGATCCTGAATCACAAAGTTTCCAAGTGGTCCCTGTGGGCTGGTCATGCGGTGGTCGGCTTGGGGGCCGGCGTTGTGGGCATGTCTTTGGGATGGGACTGGAAGGAGTCATTGCCCCTGTTTTCCGGGAATGCGATCATTGCCCTGGTCCAGATTCTCGCCAAGTGGCTCACTGGGAAAGTGTCCGATTGGCTCGTGGACAACCCCCTCCATGCAGGACCGGCGGCGCTTGCTTCCTATTTTGCATGGGTGTCGCCTTACCTGGAGCAGGTGTTCTTCTACGGGCCGCATCGGTTCGTTCTCTCGGACACGGGCCCGGACATCTTCGTGGGACAGGTTCTGGAGGCCAAGGAATGGAGCCGCTTCAAGAAGATGAGCCTGGAAGACAATATTCTGGGTGGCGCCCCTGACAGCCGGGCCTTTCTTTCGGACCATTCCATGGAAGACTGGTCCCAGGTAGACTGGATCGCCGCCGCCTTGGAGCGTCGGGACGATGCCGCTGGTCGCACCTTCGTCTTCTTGCACGCCCCACCGGTGAACACGGATCTGGGAAACAGTCGGCTGGCTGCTTTCAGGGAGTCGAAGAGACGGGCCCAGGGCCTTTCTCCCTGGGTGGGCCGTGAGGATGCCAATTTGACCTATGGGGCGGTGGCCCAGTATTTGAGCCAGTTTCTTTACCTCTGCCTCGGAACCAGCGAGGCAGAGGCGCGATCCGCAGGAAAAACGCCTGATCCGGGACGGCCGGTGGACGTTGTTTTTGCGGGGCATGCCCACCGGAACGTGGAGTTTCGTCTGGGGCTCGATTCCCCCGACGTCATCCGAATCTACACGGACCGATACAGTGACGAGTTGGACGGAATTTCCGACGGGGCGGAGCGTTTCCGCTGGTGGGAGAGTCATCGGCCCCTGGTGGTCCAGACGGCTGCAGCCGGCCCGGCAGGGTCCCAGGACCCAGACCCTCCCTATCTGCGGGTCGTGCGCATCGACGAAGAAGGTCTGGTGGAGCGATTTTCCGTGGTGGGGCTTGGAGGAGAAAAGGGATCCGCTAGTCCTTCTCCTTCTTGAATGCGCGGCCCTGCACCATTTTCCTCAACTCATAGGGACTCGGATCGCCTCCCACCCACTTGTGGAACCAGTCGAGGTGGGCGGCATAGTATAAGGGCATGGATTTGACGTAAGAAGGCCAGTGGCCGTCATTGGGAAAGACGATGAGCCTGGCCGGGATGTTTCGTCTCCTGAGCATGGTGAACAGCTCGAGACTCTGGGCGTAGGGTACCCGGTAGTCGCGCTCTCCCGTGATGATGAGCATCGGGGTGGTAAAATTTTTGGCGTAGGTGGATGGCGACCATTTCTTGTATGCGGCTGGGTTGTCCCAGGGGGTGCCCCCGATATCGAATTCAGGGAACCAGAGTTCTTCGGTGGCACCATATTCCACGGGGAGGTCATAGACCCCCATCATGGTGGCGATGGCTTTGAAGCGCTTGGTGTGGCCCGCCAGCCAGTTCATCATGTAGCCTCCATAGGACCAACCCATGGCCACCATTCGATTGGGATCCACGTAGGGGAGCTTTGCCAGGTGGTCTGCCACGGCCATCACGTCGCGATACACCTTGCCTCCCCAGTCCTTGGAAATGGCCAGAGTATACGCCTGTCCGAATCCCGTGGATCCGTGCGGATTGGGGAAGGCCACCACGTATCCCGCGCCTGGATAGACCTGCCAGTCACCGCGGAGAGAATCCGACCATTGCCCTTGGGGCCCTCCATGCACGTTGAGTATCAAGGGATAGCGCTTGTTCTTTTTGAAGCCGTGGGGCTTGACGATAAAGACCTGGACGGGTTTGCCCTCGGCACCCTTGACCCATAGCTCTTCCACCGGCCGGATGTCGTATTCTCGTTCGATGGCCTCGTTGAAGTGGGTGAGGCGCTTGACGTGCGTCCCATCGAGATTGCAGACGAAGAGTTCCGTGGGTTTTCCCACCGAAGTGAATGTGAACGCGATCTGATTGCGGCTCGACAGGTCGAAGGCCCGTACGGAGGGCACGTTCGGCACCCGGTGGATGGTGCCCGTGGCCAGGTCCAGCACGAAGAGTGGATAGCGGCCCTTGACCGGCGCCTGGAAGAGGATCTTCTTTGCATCGTGGCTCCAGACGAATTCCTCGACCCAGTTGTCGAAGTTTTCGGTAAAAACCCGGATGTCGCCTTTCTTGCGGTCGTAGATGGCCAGTCTGAACAGGTCGGCCTCGTAGCCTGGGACTTTTTGTTGCAAAAAAGCGAGCCACCGCCCGTCGGGAGAGTACCCTGGATGCCCGTCATAGGCCTTGTTCGTTGCGGTGAGGTTGAGCTGTTTGCCGCCTTTTTGGGCAACCACGAAGAGATCCTTGTTGGTGGTCCATGCCCTGGCGTCCGGAGGCTCTCTGTTCGACTCGAAGGCTATCTCGCCATCCTTGGATACGGCGAAGGCGCCGTTGTTGCCGAGAACGAAAGCCGGCGAGTCGAAGTCTCCAGGGGTGAGGTCGACAGCCTTGGCCGTTTCCATGTCGACGCGAACGATGTGGGTGCGTTTTCCGTCCCTCCAGCTCGTCCAGTGGCGATAGAAGAGATGGTCGGCAACATGGGCCTTGGTCGGGCTGTTTTTGATGTCATCGAGAAGCGATGTGGTTTTGTCCTTGTCCGTTCCCAGATTGGGAAAGACCTTCGTGGATACCAGGACGGACTTTCCATCGAACCCCCAGCGGGCCTGCATGGCTCCAAGCGGCAGATCCGTCACGCACCTCGCTTCGCCTCCGTCGGCGGGCATCACGAAGACCTGCGGCTTGTCGTCCTTTCGCGTGGAGAGAAAGAGAAACTCTGAGCCGTCCGGGCTCCACCTGGGACCCCAGTCCGGGGCTTCGTTCCTGGTCATTTGTTTGAGATGCTTGCCATCTGCATCGACCAGATAGATGTCGGAATAGGACTTGCCTTGCGCCAAATCGAAGGACCGGACCACGAAGAGGATGCGCCTGCCATCGGGGGACCACGTAGGAGACCCCACATATTTTATTTTGTAGAGCGCTTCGATGGAAAAGGGTTTTTTTCGGGCCGCTTTGGGATCGAGGGGATCGGCTTTTTTGAAATGAAAACCGCCCTTGTTGGCTGCATCCTTGTCGGGATCATATTTCGACGCGGCGTTGGTGGCTCTGCCGGAAGGCGGTGCCGTGACGGGTTCGGTTTGCCGGGCCCTATGGGCCGTACTGCCCTTGTTCCCGGTTGACGCCCCTTTGCTTCGGTTGGATGCCTGGTTCTGGCAGCCGACCAGGCCGGCCAGCAGGAATCCCATACAAGCCATGGATCGTTTCACGTCTGTCTCCTTTCTGTATGCCGCCGGTGAGCCGGGCGCCTCCGGTGGTTTGCCCGGTTGCCTTCTCGAGCACATCGGACCGAAACGACAGCTCTTGTCGCCTCACAGCTTTGCCCCAAGCAAGCCCTTGTGGCAAGAGGCTTGAGACAGCGAAAAGCGCTCGAAGAATGCCAAGCAACCCAAGGTTGAAAACGCAACGAAAAACCCGGCCCAAAGCGGTGAAAAAAAGCGTTAAAAAATAAAAAATCCCTGTGCTATACTCCTTTCGGGTTTTTTGTGCGCAGGGTCCAAGATACTGAGATCGCCCTGTGCAGGCCGAAACGAGGAGGATGATCCATGGTGCGACGAGTCTTGGTGGCAATGGCCTTGGTCGCTGCGGTATTTCCCGGGTGCAATACGGGCTATGACTACGAACAGAATTCTTCGGCGCTGAGGGTCTGTCCAGACGGTCCCACGCTCACGGGCATCGATGTGTCCCATTGGCAAGGAAGGGTCAATTGGGACAGGGTGGCCGATGACGGAGTGACGTTCGCTTTCATTCGGGCCAGTGACGGGGTGGGCACCATCGATCGGGAATTCGAACGGAACTGGGCCGAGACCAAGCGCGTGGGAATCTATCGGGGTGCCTACCAGTTTTTCCGTCCAAACCAGGACCCCATTGCACAGGCCGACGTTTTGTTAAACAGGTTGGGATGGCAGGCCCAGGTGGGCGACTTGCCTCCGGTGTTGGACGTGGAGGTCAATGGTGGGCTGTCGGCTGGTGTGGTGGTATCCCGCATGCGCCAGTGGCTCGACCGGGTGGAATCGGTGCTCGGGGTGCGGCCCATCATTTACTCGAGTCCGGGCCTGTGGGATTCATTGGTGGCCAGTGATGATTTCGGTGACTACGTGCTCTGGGTGGCTCATTACGGCACGAGCTGTCCCAGAATGCCCATGGGCTGGTCGCGGTGGGATTTCCACCAGTACACCGACAACGGGCGTGTGTCGGGCATCTCCGGTTCGGTGGACATGGATCGGTTCAACGGCAATTTGGATGATCTCGAAGGACTGCTCATCGGCGACCCGGTCTGTGGAGACGGTCGCTGCAACGGGGACGAGACTCCCGACACCTGCCCCGAGGATTGCCACGGCTGTCGCAGCATCCCGGCCTTGGGTCGCGTCGTAGACGAGACGGACGCATGTTTCGAAGCCAATGGCCCGTCGCAATACTGGCGCAGTGAGTCGTCGGGTTACGAAGACAGTCTCTTGTGGACCCATGCTACGGCAACCAAATTCTATAACTATGGTATCTGGAACCTCAATATGGCCACTCCGGGAACGTATGTCGTCGAGGCCTACACTGCGGCTCCTTTCGCCCAGTCCCGCCAGGCCCACTACCAGGTGCATCATGATGGGCAGACAGACGTGGTGGTGGTGGATCAGACCGCGGTAGACGGCTGGAATCTCATCGGCGAGTTCGAGTTTGCAGCGGGTTCCGATCAGTGGATCCGACTGGAAGACAAGACCGGCGAACCCAGCAGCGATGATGTCCAGGTGGTGTTCGATGCGATTCGATTGACCATGGTTCCCCCCGACACGGCCTCCGAGGGGGTCGACCTGAACGAAGACATGGCTGCTGGGCAGACAGGAGGCGGCAGGATGGTCCCGGATGCCGACGACGAGCCGTCGCACATGGGCACGGCCATGGGCTGTTCGACCACTGGTGGAGGGGTCCATTCGTCGTTCTGGGTGGTAGTCGGACTCTTTGGACTGGTCTGGCGGCGACGGCGGAAAGGTCTCCGAGAGTGAGGGTCCTCTTTTGGTACACGGACCGATTTGCCTGGACCCCGGCGCTCAAGACCCTCGATGATGCACCGGAGGCCGGCTCGGCGGACTATGAAAAATTCGTGGTGGCCTTCGTTCACGTCGAGTCGCAAGACTTAGAGCCGGGGAGCAGCGCGGAGACCAAGCTGGTCAAGAACGCCAAGTGGCTCGCCCGAAAATGGGACACCAAGAACGTGATCCTGCATTCTTTCGCTCACCTCGGGGAAAATAAGGCGGATCCCGATGGGGCCAGGGCCTTGTTGGACCGTGCCCAGGCTCGGCTCGAGTCTGCGGAATATGTTGCCATCCAAACTCCCTACGGGTATTTCCTGGATATCGAGATAAAGGCGCCGGGTCGACCCTTGGCCCGCATCTACAAAGAATTCTGATCCTGGGCCGGAAGTCCGGTCCTCCACACATGACGTCAATGCGTGAGACATCGTCTGGGCTCGGTGCGTTCTGGGAACGGCTCTCGAAGAGCCGGTGGTTCGATGTCTTGGCTGCTGGATTCATCGCGGCCTCGGTGGCGATGTTTCTCGTGCCCAATTTGGATGCGCAGGGGATTGGCCGGGACGAGGCGATGTACATGGTCGCTGGAGAAACCTACGTCCATTGGTTCGAAGGGGCCAGGTCCTGGAAGCAACGGACGGAAAAGAAGTGGATCGACCGGCACTTCGGATACAACCATGAGCATCCGCCTCTGGCCAAGGAACTCTTCGGGCTGAGTTGGCGCATGTTCCACCGCTGCAGCGCCACGACCCAGTCCGGTGCCCATTGGCTGGGGCGGCGTCCCTACAGGGTGCGAAGGCGTCACCACACATTTGGACTGTTGTCCGAGATCGCAGCCTTTCGGTTGCCTTCGGCTCTGCTCGTTGCGCTTGCTGCCGGCATTCTCTACCTGCTGGGATCCTCTGTGTTTGGACGATTGGCTGGATTGCTGGGAGCCTTGTTCTTCGTGACCATGCCCAGGGTCTTTTTCCACGCACGCATCAGTGGCCTCGACGGTCCGGTCACGGCATTCATGGTGTTGGCGGTCTACGGATACTGGCGCGCCTTGAAGAGTCGGTGGTGGGCCCTTGGTGCAGGTCTGCTCTTCGGCCTGGCCGCCGCAGCCAAGTTGAACGCCCTCTTCTTGCCGCTCCTGTTCGCGTTCCATTATGCCTGGTCTTCGCGTGACGAGTTCCGCAGCCGAGGGGCGGCCTGGTGGGGCCTGGGACTTGTGGCCCCGACAGTCCTGCTCTCTGCGTATTTCGGCGCCACGACGGATCATCGATGGGTCCTGGCCGGGGTGGTCTTGGGCTTGGCTGTCATCGTGGGATTGCGCCGCGATGTGACCCGCCATCCCCTGCGTGCCCTGGGCCTGACCATCCCTGCTCTTTTTTGGGCCCAACTCCTGTTCGGGGCCCTGGTGGTCTTTGCCCTCTGGCCGTATCTCTGGCATTCACCCTGGAAGCGATTTTGGTGGTATCTTACGTATCATTTGCACCACGTAAACTACAACACTGAATATTTTGGGATAAATTACAATCTTCCCCCGTTTCCCTGGTCGTTTCCCTTTGTCATGACCCTGGCCACGGTGCCCGCGGTGGTGGTTCTCCTCTTCATTGCTGGTTCGGCCCTTGCCCTCGCCAGGTTCATGGGCCGATGGTCCTTTCTTGTGGGGAGCCATCGAGGCCTTGCATCGTCGAACAGGGGTGGTCCCGGCTCCCTGGCAACGGGGTCGGAGGGAGACTCGCGGGACAATGGAAGGGCCGGTTTTTGGAAACCACGCGCCGGAAGGGACGCCTCTGGGTGGTTTCTCGTGGCGCTTATGGCATACTTTCCCATGGTGCTCATTGCCCTGCCGTCTACGCCGATTTTCGGGGGCACGAGGACATGGATGCCCGCGATGCCCTTCATTGCCCTGTTGGCTGGTTGGGCAACTCAGGAACTCCTGTCATCCGTGGGAGAGATCCTCGATTGGACCGGCGGGAGAAAAGCGGCGCTGTCCCTGGTCTTTGCGGCTCTGGTCCTGGCACCGGGAGTTGCGCAGACTCTTCATGCCGGCAGATTAGCGCCTTCCTACTACGGTCCCATCGTAGGTGGGGTCCAGGGTGCTGCGGACTCGGGCTTCAAGCGGCAATATTGGGGCTATTCCACCAGGGAGGTTTTGGGAGAGTTGAACCGGCAGGCCCCGAAGAATGCCAGGGTCTATTGGCACGATACCATTGGCTGGGCCCGGGATTTTTACGTCAGAGGCGGCCTTCTTCGAAAGGATATCCGGAGCAGCGGCACGGAATACTGGGGGGTGGCCCGTTCGAACATCGCCCTTTTTCTCTACGAAAAGCACCAGGTCATGTGGGAGTATGTGATCTGGCAAGAGTACGGCACGTTCCAGCCCTTCGACGTCTTCACCCTCGACGGGGTTCCCCTGGTGACCATGTATCGACGAACCGGAGCTCCCCGACTCGAACCAGCCCTCTGGGATCGCCCAAAGTGAAATCCCCTTGCGATCCCTCTGCGATTCGTTGTACGTACGGCCCACAGTCCCATAAGAGACAAAGCAGGAGTGCGAGAAGTGCCCCGGGGCGCCGTGGCAGAGGAGGTAGATGCGATGAGCAAGTCGAGACGCCAATGGCTGTCCGATATCCTGGTGTTGGTCCTCACCCTCACCGGCCTTTCGGCCTGCAGAGTCCAGGCATTCCCGAACACTGCGGAGAACCGAAGGATACCCGGAGGTGCCAGGGCGCGGCCGTCCAGCCGCAGAGCCCGAACAAGCCATGTTCCCGTTCCGGTCCAGAGAATCCCCGGGAAGTTGGCCCAGATTTTCATCTACGACTCCGACGGCATCCTTTCCCTCATGTGGCACGCGAGGGGCACGCCCGTGGTTGTGGACGAGCTTTTGTATCGATACCAGGGAGAAGCAGAGCTGGATGTCACCAGGCAAGGGGCAAGGGTCCTGGTGAACGGCCGGGTCGTCGGCTTGGACCTGACGAAATACGACGAGGCGGACGCCCTGAAGGTCTTGGCCCAGGCCCCGTCGGTCAAGTCCTTCCTGGTCCGGGCGGCCTCGAACCTGCCGGAACGGGTTCTGCGGGCCATGGCCGCCAGGGGCCCGGGATTGAGCCTGTCCCTTCCCTTCTTCCGAGGATCGAGGGGAGCCCTCCGGCGCATCGTCCAAGTCCTGTCCGACCGGGTCTCCATGCTCCGTCTGAGTGGATCCCTGACCGAAGGCATGATCTCGGAGCTCGCCGGCTTGTCCCGGTTGAAGTACCTGGAGCTGTCCGGGCCGAGCCTCGGGGATGCTGCATTGGACTCTGTGGGGAAAATTCGTTCCCTGGAGGGGCTTCTCCTCTTGAACGGAAGATATACGGATGTCGGTCTGAAACACCTTGGCAAGCTCGCGCATCTCTGGTTCCTTCTTCTGACCCGCTGCGGCGACCAGGGTGCCCAGGCCATCGCCCAGATAGAGAACCTGGAGGTACTCACGGTAGTGGGGCAGGCAGGCATCAGCCGGGTGGGGCTGGAAGCCTTGTCCGAGCTGCCCAGACTCCGTAGGCTCCTCCTCGCGAACGCCAAGCTCATAGACGACGCGGCGCTCCAGGCCCTCCGGCATCTCCGGGATCTCCGCTCCCTGACACTGACGGCAGCCCCTGTTACCGATGCAGGCGCCGCCGAGCTGGCGCGCCACAGGGAACTCCGCACCCTGGTTCTTGCGGGCACGAGGATCACGGACAAAGCCCTCGGTCCCATTGGAACCCTCGGCCACCTGCGTTGGCTCAACCTGGCCGGCACCAAGGTCACGGACCAAGGTCTGCGAAGCATGGCGGGGCTCCAGGGCCTCTTGGCCCTCAACCTGGCCGGAACCCCTGTCACGGACGCCGGCCTCCCAGCGCTTGCCAACCTCCGCAACCTCCGCACCCTGAACCTGGCTGGAACGAAAGTGACGGGTGCCGGGCTGGCCGGCCTGAGCGGGTTGACGAATCTCCGTTGGGTGAACCTGGACCACTCTGGCCTGACCGACGGGGGCATGGATGCCCTGACCCGGATTCCCAACCTTCAGGCCCTCG
This sequence comes from uncultured Myxococcales bacterium, assembly GCA_964539505.1. Classification (GTDB taxonomy): domain Bacteria; phylum Myxococcota_A; class Polyangia; order HGW-17; family SLPX01; genus CAZIJS01. The sequence continues at coordinate 7,893 of CAZIJS010000065.1, read as the reverse complement.
TGCTGTCCGCCACCACCATCTCGCCAAACGGCCTGCTCAAGCTCCAGCGCCTCGCCGGCACACTTCGCTCCCTGGACCTCTCGGGGTGCATCGTCTTGAATTCCGCCCTGGACATCCTCTCCGGCCTGAAGCAGCTCCGCTACCTGAACCTGCGCCGCACTATGGTCACGGATTCCGGAATGGAGCGTCTGGCCCGGCTCAAGGGCCTGCGGGGGCTCGTCTTGGCAGGTCAACCCATCACAGACCAGGGGTTTGCCCTGCTCGGAGGGCTCTCGAACCTCCGTTACTTGGATCTGGGCGGCACGCGCGTCTCCATGAAGGCCGCCGGGTCCTTTGCCAAGGCGCATCCTGGATGTGAGGTCTATGTTACTCTGGGTGGCATCTACTTCCCGCCAAGGCCCTGATACGATCTGCTCGGATCCATGGACCTTCCCCCCGCCTGCCGGGCAGCCGTTCCGGCAGCGCACCGGGGCCGCTGTCCTCCCCGGGCCGCCCGCGCCCCACCGAAGACATAGAGCTCCGTCTTTCCCGCCGATACTCCGGCCAGAAACGCCGCCCCTCCGACGCCGGCAAAGGGAACCCGCCTCGGAGCCACCTCCGGCCGATTCGAGACCCATCCCACCTTGCGGCAGGGCAGGTGGCCCGCGCAGGGGAACTCGGCAGACGACCACGTCCTGGGTGTGGCTGTCTGAAACGAGCAGCCCGAAGGAACCCGCGCTGCGGGGCCACCACCATCGGTGTCGCTCCCACGGGTGAGCCGGAGCTGCTAGGAGCCCAGAATCCGACTCCGGGAAGCTCCACGAACCGGCCCATGCGATACATCTCAAGTTCCGGGTCCACCTCGACAGAGGCATCCGGGTAAAGTCGTGCATCCAAAGTCCCAAAACAGCCTCTGGCTGCCCAGCCTGCCATGCTTTTTCCAATCGTCGATCGAGTCTGAGTTTTGATTGAGATCATGGTGACAAAAAAGAGCGAGTAATGTAAGATAACCGAGAAGATAGGTTTTCGGGTTATCAAGGCAGACAGACTTTCTTAATGGAAGTTCGTGCTGCTTGGTTTCTATGAGGAGGTGATATGGTGCGGCGTGGTTACGCATGGCTTCCGGGTGCGCTGGTGCTGTCGTTTCTGTGGCCCGCCTGTGGTGGCAAGGTGGCCCTGACCAGGGCCGAGCCACAGGTCCATGCCTGCCAGGATTCCGCTGATTGTCCGTCGGGACAGCAGTGCCGTGAGAACATGTGCGTGGGGCAGGGCTGTGAACCCGCCTGTCAGCCAGGTGAGAGAGCCTGCCGAAACGACGTGGTGGTGGCCTGTTTCTATGATTCCAATGATTGCCCGAAGTTCTACCCGCAGTGGCGTTGCGACTCCGATGAGGTGTGCCGCGACGGGGTCTGCGTTCCACCCGGCTGCCAGGCGCTCTGTCAGGTTGGTGAACGGTCCTGCCAGGGAAACGATGTCATGGTTTGCCGGTCCGACGATGCGGGCTGCCCTGCTCTCGTGATGGAAAAGACCTGTGCTTCCGACGAGCACTGTCAGGACGGGACCTGTGTTTCCAACGAGCACTGCGATGATGTCTGTGCCTTGGGAGATACGGTCTGCAGCGATGATGGGGTCCCCGCTTCCTGTCAGCCGTCCGAAACGGGGTGTTTGGCGTTGGTGCCCCAGGCCGCCTGCCTGGAACACCAAGTCTGCAAAGAGGGCCAGTGCCAATGCGCAGAGACCTGCCAGGCGGGTCAGACCAGATGTGGTCAGGGAGGCGGGATCCAGGAGTGTCTCGGGCCGGATGGCGGCGGCTGCACATACTGGGGCGCCGAACAACCTTGTGGCGAGCACCAGGCCTGCGTAGACGGCGCCTGCCAGTGCCAGGGCGGATGCAATCCAGGCAGCACACAGTGCGGCCCGAATGATGGAGTGCAGACTTGCCAGACGGACGCGGACGGCTGCAATTTCATGGGCCCCGAGCAAGAGTGCTACGCGGACATGAGCTGTGTGGCCAGCGAGGGCAAGTGCATGCCCCACACGGATCCCAGTTGTTTCGGCGTCAACGAGTGCCTCTACTACGGCCAGAAAAAGTGCATGGATCCCAACTACTATGGAAACTGCAAGTATGGAGACGACGGCTGTCTCCATTGGGACTGTAGCACGTGACCGGGCACATGGACGCCGTGCCCGGCGGGCACGCAATGTGTCGAGCATCCTGACCCCGAGGGTGCTGCCTGCGAGTGATCCGAGCAATATCCCACCGCGATATCCGAGAAACATCCTTCCTTCGTTGGTGATCAGACAAAGCTCTAGAATTGGCAGTCGAGCGAGTCAGGTCTTTTGAGTATTTCATGAATCCATCCGCCGGCGGTGTGCCTGCGCCGATTGGCCCTCCGACCGAGAGATGATGGGTACGCCGGTGCATTGAAGGGCGAACGCAGTGAAGCAGCGTTGACACCAGGGCGCCTGCGGCTAGGATAGGCGTCATTCGAGCCGGGTGCGGGACGCTCGTCCTGCATGGGTCTTGGGCCGCGTAACGATGGAAGGAGAGATCGGATGGTCAACAAGGTGATCTTGGTGGGAAACTTGGGTCAGGATCCGGAACTGCGCTACACCTCGAGCGGCCAGCCGGTCTGTTCCATGCGGATTGCGACCAGGGAGACCTGGGTGGGCCGTGACGGGCAGAAAGGAGAGCGCACCGAGTGGCACAGTGTGGTGGTCTGGGGAAAGCAGGGTGAAAACTGCGCGCATTATTTGAGGAAGGGACGGCAGGTGTATGTGGAAGGCCGCCTGCAGACCCGATCCTGGGAAGGTCAGGATGGGGTCAAGCGGTACCGGACCGAAGTCGTTGCCAACAATGTCGTGTTTCTCCAGGGCGGTGCCAGGTCCGAACAGGCGGCGCCGGCCCCTGCGCCGGGCCCCGACGAGTTCGACGCGCCGCCGGCAGCCGATGATCTCGGTGACGATGACATTCCATTCTAGGTTTGCGCGCTGGCTGCCGGCTCGTCGAACCGGCCATTACATTCAATCGGGAGGTGGGCGTTGAGGGGAAAGATGCAGGGCGCGGTTCAAGGGCGGATTCTCGTCGTAGACGATGAGCGCAGCATGCGCGAGTTCCTCGAGATTGCGCTGCATCGGGCGGGGCACGAGGTGGTCACTGCCGAGAGCGTCGGGTAAGCTCTGACACGACTCGACTCCACCCGCTTCGACCTGGTGATCACAGATCTTCGCATGCAGGGTGCCTCGGGCCTGGATTTGCTTCATCACGTCAAGCAGAAAGCTCCCCGGACCGAGGTGATCGTGGTCACCGCATACGCTTCTTACGATTCGGCCTTGGAAGCCATGAAGGCCGGAGCCTATGACTATCTCAAGAAGCCCTTTAAGATCGACGAAATCCTCTTGGTCTGCAACCGGGCTCTGGAAAGACATCGCCTCGCCCTGGAAAACGAGGAACTCAAGCGCAGGTTGAGTGCCACGGTCCAGTTCGGCAAGATTGTGGGCCGTTCCCAGGCCATGCGTCGGGTCTTCGATCTCATCGAAAAGGTGGCGGCGTCCCGGAGCAACATCCTCGTGACAGGGGAATCCGGGACAGGAAAGGAACTGGTGGCCCGGGCCATCCATGAGCGAAGCCCGAGATCTTCGGCTCCCTTTCTGGCAGTCAACTGTGGTGCGATTCCCGGGAATTTGTTGGAAAGTGAACTCTTCGGCCACGTCAGGGGCTCTTTCACCGGGGCAGACAAGGACCGGCCTGGCATGTTTCGCGAGGCCGAGGGGGGCACGCTGCTCCTCGACGAGGTGGGGGAATTGGACCAGAGCCTCCAGGTCAAACTCCTCCGAGTCCTCCAGGAACGCCGGATCCGACCGGTTGGATCCGACCGGGAACTTTCAGTGGATGTCCGGGTCATTGCCGCCACCAACCGGGACCTGGCGGACCTCGTCAGGGAGGGGCGCTTCCGTGAAGACCTCTACTACCGTCTCAATGTCATCGAGATCCAGGTGCCGCCCCTGCGCGAGCGACGTGAAGACATTCCGTTGCTCGTGGACCACTTCTGTAGAAAATATGCCCAGGAGAGCGGCAAGTCTGTCGATGGCTTTTCTCCGGAGGCCATGAAAAAGCTCGTGGAGCACGATTTTCCCGGCAATGTCCGAGAACTCGAGAACCTGGTGGAACGCGCTGTCATCCTGGCCTCTGGGGACTGGATCCAGCCCGAAGACGTGGTGGCTTCTGCGCGGCATACAGAGGACGGCAGTCTGTCGCTGGCCACTGTCCGGGATCGCGGCTGGACCCTGGACGATGCGCTGGGTGACCTGGAGTCCAGGCTGATCCGCGAGGCTCTCGATTCTACTGGAGGCAACCGGACCGAGGCAGCCAAGCTGCTCGGGATTTCGTTTCGGTCTTTGCGATATCGACTCGACAAGCTCGAGATAGGGTGACCGACGCTCTCGATCATCCCGTCTCTCGGTCGCAGACATGTCCCATCGTTCGGTTGCAGACAGTCGGGCAAGCCCCTTGCCCTGTCTCGTGTTCGGTCTTCGCCACCAATCCGCCTGGGTGGTTGATCCCTCGTGATGAACTCCTCAAACTAGGCACTCGACGAACTGGTGGGCACCGACTCGGGGTGAGATGCTCTCGATGGGAGATACGGCAGAAAATGACGTCAGGACAGGATGCGTTTGAGCGTCTCGAGTAGGTGATGTCGATCCAGGATGTCGGTGACGTAGTCCATGCTGTCGGTGGGGATCTCCACCACGGCAGACAGATCGTATCGAGCGATCCATTCGTCGTAGAGGTCGTTGAGTCGCCTGAGGTATCTCGTGGGAATCTGCTGTTCCATGGAACGTCCTCGGAGCCGGATGCGCTTTTTGAGGGCCGGAACGGAGCAGCGCAGGTAGAAGAGCACGTCTGGAGGCTGGAGGTCTGCGCGAATGGTCTCGTAGAGTTCCCAGTACGTGGCAAAGTCGCGCTTGGACATCTTCCGGGATCGGTGCAGGTTCCTGGCGAAAATTTCAGCATCTTCGTAGATGGAGCGATCCTGGATCACAGAGCCCTCGTAGCGTTCCAGTTCTCTGTGGAGCCGGTACTTGTGGGAGAGGAAATAGACCTGGCTGTGGAAGGACCAGCGTTTCATATCATCGTAGAAGTCTTTCAGGTAGGGATTCGTTTCATTGGGTTCGAAGAAGGGTTTGACCGGGTAGTGCCTGGAGACAAAATCCACGAGGGAGGTCTTGCCCGATCCGATGTTTCCGGCCACCACGATGAATCGTCTCATGGGCGCTGTCTCCCTTCTTCTCAGGAATCGAAGGCACCTGGGCCGTCCTTGGCAGACCCATCCTGCTTTGCCGATTCACGAACGAGTCTCGCACTCACGAGGAGAAAGAGGCCCAGCGGAAAGGTGAGCCAGCCGGCAGGGCGCAGGATGCCCACGGCCAGGGTGGGCCTTCGGGACCGAGCTGCCGTCAGGGCTGCTGCATCTGCTGCGATGGCGAGCAGGAGGTAGACCAGGACGTAGAAGTAGGTGCTCGATGGTGACAGGAGCATGGCATGGTTGCCTTCCACGATGGCGAGGAAAAGGACGAATACGAGGATCTTCGCCAGGACCACGATGTGCAGGATCGCCGGGTTGATGCCCAGGGGATCGGGGCGTCTGGTCAGAGAGGGAACTCGCTTGTCTGGAGAAGAGAGCGGATCCTCACTTCCTTGGCTGATGTCGGCGGCACTCCGGTCAGCTTCCCCGCTGTTTTGTGGGCTTGTCGTTTCATCGGTCGTTCCACCCTTCCTACGCGAGTCGATCCTGTCGGTGATCCATCGAAAGACCAGGAGCGCTGCGAAAGAGGCCAGTCCCACTGCTGCGTAGATGTACCAGATGTAGTGTGCGTGGGCATAGGCTTCTGGCAGGTTGCCGCCTGTGGCGAGGGCATGTTCGTAGGCTTGACGTTGGGCGGCATCCAGGGTCGTGGGGTTGGGACAGTAGGCCTCCAGGAGATATCCGGACGCGCCGAATCCCAGGAGCCAGGCAAGGAAGGTGTTGAGGTGGCTGTAGCCCATGTAGAGACCCTCTTGTCCCGGGGGGGCTTGCTTGGATGCAAACTCGAGATAGCGTGGGGACAAGAAGCACTCTGCCAATCCCTGGAGGGAGATGCCCACGATGAGCATGATGGTGACGGGGTGGAACGCGATGCCCAGGATTCCGATGGACGTGCCGGCTCGGCTCTGGAGAACCGGACTGAGGGACATCATCAGGGCAGACAGGGGAATGAGCAGCAGAGAGATGCCGATGCTCGTCACCGGCCTGAGCTTTCGGACCAGGTGCGTGATGGGCACCACGAAGATCACCACCACGAAGGGGTTGATGTTGGCGAGCCACTCCGGGTTGGCCTGGGAGCCGACGGTGCGCAGGACATACTTGGGCATCGAGGCATAGAGTTGTCCCTGGATGACCCAGAATCCAGCCACGATGACGATGAGTATCATGAACCGGGTGTTTCGGAGCACGGTGCCGAAGTCTTTGAAGATCTGCCGGACGGATTTGTGTTCACCGACCGTGGCACTGCCCTTATAGAACAGGGCCACCACCAGGAGTCCGAAGATGGCCATCAGAGCGGAATAGAAGCTGATGTACTGGAGCCCGAGATGGATCCGGAGCGGATGGGCGAACGTCTTTCCGAGGAAAGCGCCGATGTTGACCACCTGGTAGTAGATGGAAAAGGCCCTGGCACGGTTGCCCGCATCCGAGTACTTGGCCACAGACCCAGTGAGGATTGACTTCACGAAAGCCCCGCCGAGAAGTACCGATGTTAGATCAGCCTCTGCTGCTGCGCGCGCCATGGGCATGCCCGATATGGCCTGCATTTCGGGGATCCCGAAGATTCCAAAGAGGGTGTATCCCACTGCCAGGAGGCCGAAGGCGAGCATGAGTGCGGCACGAAACCCCATGCGGTCCGCCCAGGCCCCGGCGAACATGGGCAGAAGGTAGATGAAGGACGAGAAGTAGGCGCCCAGCCATCCTGCCTGCACGTCGGAGAATCCATAGCTTCGAGTCAGGTAGACGGCAAGGCCGATGAAGACACCGTAGTAGGCGCTTCGTTCGAACAGTTCGGCGATGTTGGCCATCCAGAAAGGTCTGGGAAACCGCCAGGTGGCTGTATTCGATGGCATCGAGTCTCCTGGTGTCTTTGCGGTTTGTCGGTGCTGTCTCGTCGAGATTCGTTGCAGGCTACACGACACCGAGCCGGCGAGTCAATCACTAGGAAAGCCCGCACGTCTTGATATGTAGAGGCTCGGAATGCAGCGCAACCACCCAGGCACAGCCATCGACGTCCTCAAGATACAGATCCCGGCCAGGTGGCGGGACACAGGATCTCTGCCCATCCGACGACAGGAGGCCGAAATTGCCATATGCCGTGATTAGCTGTGTCTCCGGCTTTTTCGCCAGAGGATCACGATCCAGGGCAGGAGCCAGAGCCAAGGCGAGGCGCCTTTGCCCGCGGTGGAACAGCTCCCCACGATGTGTCTGGGCCCGTCAGCGCTAGGCTTGCAGGCCGCGGCGCAGTCTGGGTCTGCGCAGTCGATGAGTCCGTCGCCGTCGTCGTCTTGGTTGTTGTCGCAGGTTTCGCCACCGGTGCATTCGGGACGTCCGCTGCAGTCGGAGTCTGCACAGTCTGTGAGTCCGTCGCCATCGTCGTCTTGATTGTTGTTGCAGATTTCTTGATTGGGCTGAGAGCAGGCTGGGGCGTTGCTACAGTCGGAGTCTGCGCAGTCTGTGAGTCCGTCGCCGTCGTCGTCTTGATTGTTGTCGCAGATCTCCAGGTTGCTGCCGCAATGAACCTGGACATGGAATGTCCCGGCAGAGGCATCCTTGGAGTCTACGAGCAGGTAGCTTCCTCCCGAGGGGGTTTCGAAGGTGAGAGACTCGG
>CAZIJS010000064.1:0-20109 GCA_964539505.1 uncultured Myxococcales bacterium | reverse complement strand
GCGGTCCTTCTTTTCTTTCATTTCCGTCTCGGTGGCGGCCCCGACCTTGATGACTGCCACGCCGCCTACGATTTTTGCAAGGCGTTCCTGGAGCTTCTCTCGGTCATAATCAGAGGTGGTGTCCTCGATTTGCTGCTTGATCTGCTTGACCCGGGCCACGATGTCGCCCTTCTTTCCGGCGCCGTCTACGATGGTGGTGGTGTCCTTGTCTACCACGACCCTCTTGGCGCGCCCCAGGTCGTTGATCGCGAGGTGCTCGAGTTTGAGGCCGAGTTCTTCGGTGATCGCCTTGCCGCCGGTGAGGATGGCGATGTCTTTGAGCATTTCTTTGCGGCGGTCACCAAAACCGGGAGCCTTCACTGCACAAACCTTCAAGGTGCCGCGCAGCTTGTTGACCACCAGGGTGGCCAGGGCTTCGCCGTCCACGTCTTCTGCGATGATGAGCAGCGGTGCGCCGGCCTTTGCCACCTGTTCGAGAACCGGCAGCAAGTCTTTCATGGTCGAGATCTTCTTTTCGTGGGTCAGGATGTAGGCGTCTTCCAACTCGACCTTCATGGCTTCTGGGTCGGTCACGAAGTAAGGAGACAGATAGCCTCGGTCGAACTGCATGCCTTCCACGGCCTCCAGGGTGGTCTCCATGGACTTGGCTTCTTCGACTGTGATCACGCCGTCTTTGCCCACAGTTTCCATGGCCTGGGCGATGATGCCGCCGATCATTTCGTCGCCGTTTGCCGAGATGGTCCCGACTTGGGAGATTTCCTTGTTGGATTTCGTGTTCACAGACATTTTACGAAGCTTGTCGGCCACCACTTCGACGGCCTTGTCGATGCCCCGCTTGAGTTCCATGGGGTTGTGGCCTGCAGCCACCATCTTGCTTCCCTCGGTGTAGAGCGCCTGGGCCAGGACCGTGGCCGTGGTGGTGCCGTCACCTGCCACGTCCGAGGTCTTGGATGCCACTTCTTTGACCATCTGGGCGCCCATGTTCTCGAATTTGTCTTCGAGTTCGATTTCTTTGGCCACCGAGACTCCGTCCTTGGTGACGGTGGGAGATCCCCATGACTTTTCCAGGACCACGTTGCGGCCCTTGGGGCCCAGGGTCACTTTGACGGTATTTGCCAGAATATTGACGCCCCGCAGGATCGCTGCCCGGGCATCCACGTCGAAAACGATTTCCTTCGCTGCCATGGTTTCCACTCCTTGTGTTGACCGTTTGAAGTCTTTGCGCCCGATCCGGGTCGGACGATGTTTGCTCTCGGGGCGCAACGTAATCCCCATTTTGGAAAAGACAAGTCCTGGAGGGGATTTTTCCTTTCCCCGGTTGGTTGGTTTTCTCTTAGAAGTGTCCGGTCGAGTAAATGGCACTCAGGTGCCCCGGCGCTCCAGGAGGGGATCGGGGATGCCGGCCGCTGCGAAGCCCTGCGCACGAAGTCGGCACGCATCGCAGAGACCGCAGGGGCTGCCGTCTGGCTGCGGATCGTAGCAGGTCCATGTGTGGCCGAGATCCAGGCCCAGTTCTCGTGCCTTTCGCACGATCTCGGCCTTGCTCATGAAGAGGAGGGGAGCCCGAACGTGGATCCGAGTGCCCTCCCTGCCCATTTTCGTGGCCAAGATCGCCATTTTTTCGAAGGCGTCCAGGAAATCAGGTCGACAATCCGGGTACCCGGAGTAATCCACTGCATTGGCACCGATGAAGATCTCGGAGATCTTTCTGGCCTCTGCCACGGCCAGTCCGTATGTGAGAAAAAGGGCGTTTCTGGCGGGGACATAGGTCACCGGAATGTCGGAGCCCATTTCCTCCATGGCCCGCCCCTTGGGCACCTCCGCCGTGCCCAACAGTGCCGAGCCCCCCACGGGAGCCAGGTCTACCTGGGCTTGGATGTGTTCTGCCACCTTCCAGAGTGCTGCCTGGTGCTGTGCCGCCTCCATTTCTCTGGGGTGGCGCTGTCCGTAGCGAAAACTCACGGCCACCAGTTCCCAGCCGGCCTGTTTGGCCCAGGCCAGGACGGTACTCGAATCCAGGCCCCCCGACAGGAGCACGACGGCGCGCCGTGACGATGGCGTGGGGCGGGGCATGGTGGCGATGTCCTTGACAGGGCTGTTGGCAGCACTTCGTTGTGTCGTAGTTTCATTCGATGTCATCGTCGTCTTCCCCTGGGCGGCCAGGTTTTCCGCGATCCTGGTCGAGGATCGCGGCTTCCTGGCACCCGGTTGTGTGTGTGTTCGAAGAGGCCCACGGGCTTCTGTGGATGGCCGTCTTGGGCGCAGGCCCCTAGTCGTGGAGCACTTTGAGCCGGTAGTTACCCTTGAGTCGCACTGTTCTGCCGCCCCCGATGGGGCCAGACATGTCGAGACCGAGACGCGAGCCATCCGTGCCAGGCATCCAGGACTTGAGGAGCCTGGCCGCCCTCGCCATGTCAGAGACCAGGGTTTCCCGAATCACCCTGGCTGTGCCATTGGGGGATGTGACCTGGATGGATTCGGAGCAGGTCGGCTTCTCCTTGGGCCACCAGGCCAGGTTGTGGGTTTTGGGGTTGTAGGTGCCCCCCAGCCTGGCACGGCAGGTCTGCGTGCGGACCTGCACCGTGGCCTTGCCGGCATTGGCCCAGACTGGTTTCGATTCCAGGAGAAAAGTCCCTGTCAGGCGCCTGGTTCCGGTGAGGACAAAGCCTCCTGTCAGGGCGAGCTTCATCCGGACTGTGCCCAATTTCGCCACCACCGAACCCTTCAAACGCACCAGGAAGCGACCACATTGGGCTTTCATGTCAGCAGTCGTCTTGTCCACAAAACGCTGGTTCGTGGCTCCATAGAAACCAAATCTGCCCAGGGCCTCTTCCACGAGGCGGCGGCCTTCCAAATATTTGCCCGAACGGCACATGGCGAGGCCCCGGTCGGCCATGGCCCGGATACAGGTTTCATAGGTCTTTTTTGCCTGTGACCTGGAGACTTTCGGGGCTGCCGGCACCAGGGCCGCGGCTTCCTTGGCCGTGGCCATGTCCGGATGAACTTTGCACCTGAGTTCCAGGTTGGCGCGCCAGCGTTCGATGCAGGAGTCTCGCGCTTTGTTCAGTCCTGTCTGGATCGGCTTGGCCGCCGCCCCCAATGCTTTGGCAACGCGACCGACTGTTTTCGCGCTGTCTATTCCTGGTTCGTCACGGCAATGTTTTTCCAGGAGCTTGGCGAGCCTGGCAAGACAGCGTTTTCTCGTTGTTTCCGCCTTGCGCACCACGGCGGGCATGGCCACTTTGACGGCTTTGGCCGCTACCGATTCCAAGGTCGTGAGGGTGGCTGCCACTTCTGGTTCCGGCCGACAGACCGAGAGTTTTCCAATCCAAGAGAGGAAACATCGTTTGGCGGCAGGGCGCCAGGCCAATCGCCGTCTCTGTCTCGACGAGAGCTTTTGTCCCAGCACCGCGGCTCGAAAAATCACATCGATGCCGTCGGCGTATTTTCCCTGGGCACAGAGTGCCCTGCCTTGGGCCAGGACCCGGACAGGGTCGTGGGAGACGAGGCTGCGTCCTGGCGAGGACGCCACCGACAGGGTTGCCATGCTGGCCAACAACAGTCCGCTGAACATGGGACCTCCATTTCTATCCGTGGAGCCTAAGACTCACGTCGACTGCCCGTTGTTCCGGGGGCCATCGGTCCGGGCCCTGCCGTCCGGGCCCTCTCTTCGACGGCTCAAGGGCAGGATTTCTTCCACCCTGGGATTGACTCTCGGAAGGACGTGGGCGGAGACCAGTTCGCCGACGCGCTGGGCCGCTGCCACGCCGGTCCGTACCGCTCGCCGCACTTCCTCGGTGGGCCCTCGAATCACGATGGTGACCATGCCGTCGCCTATTTTTTCATAATGGACCAGGTCCACCTCGGCCACCTGGGCCATTGCATTGGCCGCTTCCACGAGGCCGACGAATCCCTTGGTTTCTACCAGTCCGAGAGCCCGCATTCGAAGGTCCTCCTGTTTGGATGGGGCATGTGACCCGGCTTGCGGACCGCCCCATCCGGCATATCCAACCTTTGGGCTTTACGACGAAACCATGTCTTAGGCAACTGCCTTGAAAAGGCAGCCTGCCAGGTGTAGCGTTGGCTGCGTATTCGTTTGGTGTTGTCGTGGTTCGGCTTACACAATGATATGAGGAGGTCGAATTGTCTTGGAAGCACGACAGAGCGATGGGACGCTTTGAAGCATTGCCATGGGGCCTGCGGCCCTTGGCCTGGATGTCGTGGGTCTGGATCACGGGCGCCTGGGCTTTGGGTGGGTGCTCTGCTCCAGACGACCAGGCGAGGCATCCTGGAATGCCCAGGGAAACCATGGTCAAGCGGTCGGATGTGGCCCCGCCGTTTGTTCACAAGCCCAGAGCTTTGCACAGGGCAACGTCGCAGCGGACGGGACGGTCCTTGGCCTCGTCGGCTCCCAAACGGTTCAAGGAGAACTTTTCCTTGTTTCGCCGGGGCAAGCAGGTTGGAACGGCCTTCCTGGGGCTGACGGCGGGCAGGAGAGGCTGGGCGTTTTCGTATCGCAGCCGCAGCAAGGATGCCCTGGGGCCCATCTACCAGCGAGATGCCTTGCACCTGGATTCGCAGTTCAGACTCCTCTATGCCCTCCTGTCCCGGACGCGGCAAGTGGCCCCGAGGCTGCCCCTGGTGCGTCTCTGGCGATTCCGATCCACGTCCAACCGACCCGTATCCGACCCTGCCCAGGCCCGTCTTGGTGAGCGGACCTGGGACCTCGACCACTGGGCATTTGGATATCATTGGGTGGAGAGACGCACCATGGCGGCAGACGGCATTCCCCTGGGCAGGCTCTGGTTGTTGGGAGCCGGTCTCATTGCGCGGCGCTACGACTGGGCCAAGGGGGGGACCCAGGTCTTTTCCGGGGTGGATTTCGAAAAGAAAACCAGCCTGGCGTTGGAGGTGACGGGCAGGGCCAAGGGGCAGTGGTTGACCCTGACGGTGCGCCGACGGGGTGGTAGCGCCACCATCGATTATGATCCCAGGCGGGGAGGACCGGTTCGGGTGACCAGTTTCGATGGAGCGGTCTACGAGGCAGGAGCCAAGCCATTTTCCGTTCCGTACGTGCAGGTGCCGGCCCATGCATTGGACGTGGCGCCTTTTGTCTGGCCGCAGCAGGTGGCCCAAGGCGTGGTGAAGTTGACGTCCTGGGACGGCACCCGTCTCGAGGGCAGTCTGGCCAAGCCGGCGGGCAAGTCGAAGGCTCTGGCCATCCTGGTTCCGGCCATGGGGCGACTCGATCGGGATGGAACGTTGGGATTGCGGCGCCCCTATGCAGAGCTTGCCGCGAGACTGGGAAAACAGCTTGGATGGGCCACGCTCCGTTTCGATCGGCGCGGGGTTGGCCGGTCGGGTGGGTCCTACGCATCTGTTTCCCTGGACAGCGAGGTTCGTGACCTGTCGGCCTGGATTGCCTGGGCGCGACGGCAGACTTTCCTGAGCAGGATTCCTCTGATACTCATCGCGCATGCCGAGGGGATCTATCCTGCGATCACTCTGGCTGCGCGACTGGGCCGCAGGGTGAGGGGACTGGTCCTGCTCGAACCGCCGGGCCGGCCCTATGACCAGGTCATCTTGGATCGATTCCTCAGGGAATGGCGCTTTGGCGGTTTGGACCAGAAAACGGTGGACAGCAGGAGAGCCTATCTGGACCAGAGTCTGACCGCGATCCGGGAGGGACGCTTCGAGGGAAAGCTCTGGCTGGCGGGACCGACCTACCCGGTGGCCTGGCTCAAGGCTGTGTTGAATTTTAGGTGGCGCAGGTTTGCTCGAAAGGTGCGTTGTCCGGTGCTCTTGATGCAGGGCGGCGCAGACGTTTTTTCCGCGATTGGCGACAGCAAGGCCCTGGTGCAGGCTCTGGGCAGCCGGAGGCGATTGTCCATCCCTCGTGTCGTGCCTTCGGTGGGCCGGTTTTTCCAGAGCAGTCCCTATGCACTCGAAGTGGCTCCAGAGGAGTGGTTCGTGCCCAGCCCGGTAGCTCCAGCCTATTCGTCGGTGCTCCTGGACTGGCTGCGCAGGCTGCGGTAAGGCCTGTTGTCGATACGGCCCTCTCCAGAGGGTAAAAGGTCGGACTTGGTCGATGAGCTGGGGTGTGCGATGAATATTTCGGGACGTCCAGGCGTCGTCAGGGGTGTTTGGCTTGGTGACGTTGGGCCTGGTGCGGCGGGAAGAGTCCTGGCGATGGTGTTTGTGGTGGTGTCCATGGCCCTGTCGGCGCCTGGCTGCCGCAAGAGTGCCGCATCTCCTTCAGAGGTGAAAGCGGCGCGGAAGGTGGCGGCGGCCTATCTCGATGCCTGGCTCAAGGATCGTTGGAAGCGGATGTTCGAGCTGTCCACCGGCCATCGGATCGAGCATCTCACTGGGATCGATCCGCGGAAAGGATCGGATTTCGCCAGGAGGGCCTTGGAGAGATTTGCCCTTGTGGCCGAGCAGGCGAAACGGTATATGGGCTACGAACGCTTCGAGATACAGAAGGTGGCTGGTTCGCAACGAAATCTTGTGGTCTTCGCGGTCAAGGCTCGAAGCGAAGACGGTAGGGTGTCGGAGTTCCTGCTCAGGGTCGTTCGCACAAGCGGCTCTTGGCGGGTGGATTGAGACAACCCAGGACGCGGGAGAGGTATCATGCGTGCAACGAAATGGATCTCGGCAATGATTTTTGGTGCCACGATGTCGTGGGCCCTGAATGCTGTGGCAGGAGAGGCGGACAAGCCCGCAGGCCCGCCAAAGACCATGAAGCTTCTCGAAGTCTTTCCCACCGAAAACTACACGGTGGTTTCCATCAAGTTTTTTGATGCCAAGGGGAAAGTCACCAAGGTTTCTTCAGGCACGTTTTCCTACTGGTCGAACTTCCTCCGAGACAAGCGGGCGCCGGCGAGCAAGCGCAAGATCGACGTCTCCCAGGCATCTTTTCATAGTGGCAAATACACGCTCAAACTGCCGGGGTTCAAGAGGCTGTGCCCACCCAGGGTGGCCAGGCTGAGCGTCACGTTCACGAGTCAGGCTCCCAGACTTCGATTCGTCAAGAAATGGTCCAAGAAGGCCCATTGCCGCTAGACCCTTCGTCTCGACCCGGGACAAACCACTGCGATTGCCTTTGCAAGAAATCTGCAACAGGTCGTATTCGGTGAACGGGCCGAATCGTGCCGTCTTCTCGACGGCGCGCCGGCAGCGATGACCGACTCTTTCTAGGATTCATGCTGCGAGGGGTAATTCCCTGATTGCGGGCGAGGGTCGTCTTCTCGCGGCGAGTCGTCTCCCGGTTGGCTCGCGGTTTGGTTTCGTGCAAGCTCTTCGAGCCGCGCGGCAGCCATGTCTCTATGAACGAAACGGGCGTCCGCGTTGGCTTTGCCATCGTCTCTCTGCTGGAGGGGAAACCACGTTCGATAGAGGCGCCTTGCCACCCGATGGGCGTCACCGGGATGATCCGAGAGCGCAGAGGTGAGCACGACCATGGCGAATTGCCGGATGAGGGCCAGGGATGCACCCTTGCCCAGGGCCGGCACCATTGCCCGCACCCATGAGGCCGAGGTGGGAAAGACGGGGGATTTTCTCGCCAGCCAGAGACTGCGGGCCTGGATCGGGGGCAGCGTGGCACAGAGGGCGGCTGCACCGCGTTCAGGCACCAGGGCCAGAAGTGAGCCTGCCAGTTCGATGCCGGCGGTTTCCAGGACGCGCTCCAGCCCATCTTCTGGCAGCGCCCAGAGCTGCTTGCCAAGAGGGGACACAGGCTCGGCGGGGCTGAGATGTCCCCAGAGGGCCCTGGCTGCTTCCAGTGCAAGCTCTGGATTCATGTGGTCGCCGCGGACCAGGGTGGGGCCCACCAGGAGTCGGACCCGGTCAGCGATGTCGCGGGGCAAAAAGTCGAGCAGGGACTCGGGCAGGTGTTCCGGTTCTTCCGGAAGAAACCACGTCGGATGGATCCTCGCGGTCTCGGGATCGAGGATCTGGTCGAGGAGTGTCTGCATTGCGTCCCGGGGCAGGGAGGCGCCCTCGTCGTTGTTTGAGGGGCCGGAAAATGAACCTGACGGCTCGCTGGGTTCCGGCAGGCTGCGTCTCGATGACCAGGGATCGGAGAACAGCGCCTTGGACAACCCCAGCCCTTCAGGTGCATCTGCAGCGGCTGCCCTGGACCTGGGTTGGGGCCTCGGGTTCGACAGGACCCTGGCCCGGGGGATGTCTTGGATATGGACGGTCACTTCGTGGTGCCTGTAGATCCATTGCTGGTCGATGCCTTGGCTGCTTTCTCGTTGGCCCGGCAGCGTTTCATGACCCAATCCAGAAGCCAATGGTACTTGCGGTAGTAGATTCGGGTGAATCCGAAATGGGCGGCTTCTTTCAGGATGGGTTTGCACTGCCAGCCCTGTTCCGCTCGGAAGCGGGCCACCACGCCTCCTGTCCGGTGGACCCCGTGGGTGCAGTAGACATAGGTGCCCGTACCAGGCTTGACCAGGTCGTCGGTGACGTCTGGTCCGAAAAGCTTGCGCCCCATGTCCCTGGGAGCGCCTCTGGACATGAACCGGGGCAGGTATTCCATGCCCAGGCGCTTTGCTGCACGCATGAGGGATTTATGGTTGAAATTTTCCAGTGCCACGATCCTCGTGATGCCGTGCTTTTTGAGCCATCGTAGGTCCGCTGCATTGCGCAGCCTGTTTCCCCGGTAGAGGGTCCATGCCTTGGCTCCCCTGCCGCCCTTGGCCACGAGGAAAAACTTGCTTGGTCGGGCCTGGGCCGCAGAGGGCGCCATCCAGACCAGGATCACCGCCAGGATCCATGCCGACAGCAGGGCCGAAAAGGAATATGGAATCAAGGGGTTGTGTGTTGTCGTTTTCATGGTTCGTCTGCCTATGTGGTTGGCTGCAATGGTTTCGCCCGAGACTTTGGCCCGGACATTTCGGTTGAGCATGCGCCAGGGCCGGCCTCTGGTCAAGAGTCATGCCCTGGGCGGGACTGTCTCGTTCCGGATTGGTCAGGAATCATCATGTCTGGGGCTTGGACGATGTCGTGGGCTCGTTTCTTCGCTTTTTCCCGGCAGATCCTTGAAGGGACGCAGCCGCGCATAGGGAACGCGGAGCAGCTCCCTGAGGAGCACGGTGGCATAGGACCCGGACGGGAGCATAAAGGAGATCAGCAGATCCTGGCCCTCGGCTCGTTTCACGCTCAGGTCTTCGGGAAAGACGAGGAGATCTCGGCGCCCGCCCCGAGACAGCCGTCCCTGGTCTGCGAATCTTCGGGCATCGACTTCCAGGGCTGCCAGGGCGCTGCGTTCCATTTCGTCGGGCTCGCTGCCTCGGGTGGGGCGAACCATCCTCGGGCCGAAGATGGGGCCTGTCACGGCGTCTGGTGCCTCATGAGTCCATTCTTCGGATTCAGCCAGTCGGAACTTGTGGCCGAATCGAAGGACGTCTCCCTGGAGGATTCGGTCCATGGACTTTCGTTCCATTCGAAGCCGGACGTATTCGTTGAACAGGAGGGACTGGACGGCCGAGAGCAGGAACCTGGCTTGCCTTCGGTCTGAAACTTTCTGTTCGCCACGGAGCAGGCGCAGTCCCGCCGTGACGTTGCGATCCTTCGTTCCGAAACGCTGCGGTCCGTAGATATTTGGCAGGCCCATTTTCCTGATGCCCGCTGCAATCCGCCGGGCTGCTGCCAGGGCGTCTTTTCGTTCCGGCTGGATCCGGATGACAAACCGATTGCCTTTCAGATGTCCGGTTTTGAGTTTGTTGTGATGCCTTGTGGCATCCAGGATGGTGATCCCAGGGACATCGAGATGGCGCAGGTCCGAAGGTGCAAGGCCGAATATGGAAATGTATTGGCGCGTCACTGCCCAACTGTCTTTCAGACCGGCGTATCCGATGTCGGACCGGCGGACGCGCAGGGCGCGGGCCAAGGCGGAGATGGCCTGGGCGGTGCCCATGCCTCGTTTTTCGATCCAGCAAAAGAGATGGTCGCCCTTTCCGTTCGGGCGGTATGCTGGGATTTCTTCCACCTGGAAATCTTCCAGGTCGGCTCCCACCTGTCCCCCGAGTCCCTCCTCGTCAGGGATCCAAAAGGGCATGTCATCGAGGTGCTGGGAGGCATCGTGCCATTGTCTTGTCATGAGACGGTCTCTTTCTCCACGGCGTCGCTGCGATGTGTCTCGTGAGGTCTCTTTCTCCACTGCGTCGCTGCGCTGGGTTGTATCTGGCTGTTGTCGTTCACCGTCCTGGGTCGTCGATGCGAAACATGAAGACATGGGGATCGCGTTTGCACCGGCCCTTCTTGGTGCGGCAAACCTTCCCGGGCCTGCAGGAGGGGTTGTCGCAGATCATTGCCTGGGGACAGTCCTGGTTCGTGGCACAGGGTTCGGGCCGTTCGTTGCGGTCTACGACAGGGTAGATGAGCCGCGCGTTTTGCGAGCGCATGAGCTGGCTGCGCAGAGTTCCATAGTCACTCGTGCAGTAGAGATATTTGGCATGGAAGACCCTCGAAATGGTCTGGGCTGGATGGGGATCCTTTCCATGGGCGAGGGTGTCCCATGTTTTCCAGAGTTTCGGGTTCCAGTTGTAAAAGAACGTGGGATCGAGAAACACGGTGTAGCGGTGTCTCGTGGATGCAAAGAAAAGATAGGGCGCGTCATCCCAGTCGCAGGTGAGCACGAAGGCACCATCGGGAATGTGGTGCGCCATCCATTGGGCGGAGCGGTCATAGGTGGAGGGGCCGCATCGTTCCAGTTGGCGATAGGTGTCATTGTGGCTGTGGTACCACAAAAGCGGAATGCCACCGGCCAAGACCAGGGTCGAGATCCAAAACAGGATTCGCCGGCGGGCCTGGAGCATGCCTCCCAGGGTCCAGGACGCAGGGGCGAGGTTGAAATAGGAGGCCGCGAAGAGAATGGTCGTGGGAATCCAATACTCTGCGAAGCGTTTCGTGATCAGGGTCAAGATGAGATAGACCGTGGATGTCGCAAAGAGAAACAGGGTGCGCCGGTCGGTTTCGAATGGCCGGGCCATGGCCACGGTGATGGCGGCCCAGAGCGGAATGAGCGTGGCGGCGTTGACCAACAGCAGGCTCCTGGTGCTCATGGGGTTGAGTTCTCCGCCCATGTGGAGGTCCACCGAACCGTGGAGTTGGTTCCAGATCACGAGCACGTTTTGCACGAAGAACCCGTAGACGTTGTTTGGAAAGTTCGGGTGGACGAGCCAGCCCAGGAGCATGCCGGCCAGGGCCCAGAGGAACGGGGCCATGTTCCACTTGCCATCCTTGTATCGACAGACAAACCCGTAGATGAGCGCCAGGCCCACGAACTGGTAATGTCCTGTGTAGGACAGAGAATAGACGAGGGACAACAGTCCGATGAGCCAGAGGCGCTCGGTGATCAGGACCTGGAGTCCCAGGAGGAGCAGGAGCACCGAGAGGGTCTGGGGCCTGGTGACGTTGATCCGAAAGAGGAAGTAGCCGGCCGAGCTGGTCAGGAGCAGCCACCACAACCAGGGATAGCGGATGCGCTGGGCCCTCAAGATCGCAAAGTAGGCCGTGAACGTGGCGGTGCCAGTGCCCACCACAGCCCATTTTGCTCCACGGATGAGATCGCCCCTGGTAAAGAGCGACAGGTATAAATGATAGATGAATTCCTTGTCGAAGAAATGGTGGTGCCAGTCGGAGAAGCGGGCCCAGGGAAAGTCGTGCACCACGCCATGGAGCCTGGTCCATTCAGCGAACTTGATGTGATAGTAAGGGTCGGTGCCGCAAAGATGCGTGGAGGAGAACTGGTAGACGAAAAAATAGATAAACGATGCCAAGGCCACCAAGAGCAGTTCTGCCACCCGCCACCAGGTCGCGCGGTTGATGGACAGGACGTGACCGTGGATGCTGTCGAGCCATCTGTCGAGTTTCGCAATGAAGCCTTGTTTGGACGTGTTTTCCTTCATTCCGGATTGGTTATCTCGAACCCGCCAGAATTGCAAACGATCCTGGGTCCATCCATTCAAATCCCCGTTCTCCTTTCACGAGAGCCCCTCGGCGTTGTCCCAAGGCATGCTTTGTTGACTTGGCAGCACCCGGGCTGTATATTCAAAAGTGAGTAATATGTTACTCAGAATGGAGGGCGACGATGTCCCGATTTCAGGCAAAAACGAATGCGGTGCTGGACGCTGAACTCGATGAACTGCGAAGGCGTCTCGGGCTCAGGCCGAATCAGAAGGCTGATTTGCTGCGCGAACTCACGGTTTTGGCGTCTTGGGTCGTCAGACAGGCGGCTGAAGGCCGTTCAGTGATCGCTCGAGGTGACGACGACGTGCGAGAATTGGTCCATCCCGTGATCGATCGGATTCGGAGAGCCAACGGGCAAGGGGCTGTTTCGCCCATGCCTGTGGCGCTGGATGATGATGAGGTGGCCCGGCTCGCCGAGATCCTCGATCGAGGGTTCGACCCGCCCGATGCCCTCATTTTCTCTCTCCGTCGTATGGCCGACCAGGATCGGGAGCCACCGGAGCTGACTTGGCCGGACCGGCTGGGTTGATTTCATGGCGACGCCGCATATCGAGAAGCTGGAACGCGGGCATCGGTCCCTGCTCAAAGGGTTTCGTAATCAGGAGGGATCGCTGGTCGCATATCTGCAGCGCTTCGCTCTCCGTCACGCTCAAAAAGATCTGCTCTCTCGAACCTATTTGGCCATCGACGAGGGGCCCGGCGGCAACCGTGTTGCGGGGTATTTCAGTCTGGCGACGGTGAGCGTGGAACGCGCATCAGTGGGGAGGATCCCTTTGCTTTCGAAGCTTCCACGTTTTCCGATTCCCGGTGTGCTGTTGGCACGTCTTGCGGTAGATGAGCGGGTGCAGGGTCAGGGCCTGGGGCGGTATCTGTTCGAGGAGGCCCTTGGACTAGCATTGCAGCTCGCAATGTCGGGTCCTGTCGCATTTCGCCTTTTCGTGGCCGACGCGATCAGCCAAGAGGCTGTCGGGTTCTATGAAAAGTTTGGATTGCAGCGGTTGTCTTCCAGGCTCCCTGCCCGGATGGTCTTGGACATCCAGCCTTTGATCGCTGAGGGGATCGGCCGCGTCAGGGGGACGCGCGATGCATCGAGTTGACCCGGGATAGGGCGGGATGGTGTCGCGCCGTATGTCGTCTTGCCGAGAAACCATGCTTGTGTGGAATGGGCCTGTCGACGGGCTTGACAGGGCGTTTGGTCCCGGACCATGCTTGCCCTGCGTCGATGATCCTGGAGGTGATGATGTCGTCGAAGTTGAGTCCTGTGAGGGGGCAGGTGGCCCTGGTGACCGGTGCTGCGTCTGGTCTGGGTCGGGCTTTTTCCGAGTTGCTCGTGGAAAACGGGGCGCAGGTGCATCTCGTGGATGTCCAGGAGGGCCCTTTGGCAGACCTGGTGGAGCAACTCCGCAGGACCGGCGCTGCCTGGGCCCACAAGGTGGATGTGACGGATCGCGATGAGATGCTGGAATTGGCCGACCAGGTTTTTGGCCAGCATGGAAGGCTCGACATCCTGGTGAACAATGCCGGTGTCTTTCGAGGGGGGCCTTTTCTCCAGATTCCCCGAGAGGACTGGGAGCGGGTCTTTGCGGTAAACTTCTGGGGCCTGTTCAACGGCATCGAGGCGTTCTTGCCCAGGATGTTGGAGCAAGACGGTGGTGGGCGCATCGTCAACATGGCCTCGGCCGCGGGCCTCATCGGCATTCCTTACGTGGGGCCTTACGGTGCCTCGAAGTTCGCCGTGGTGGGATTGTCGGAAGGTCTGGCAGCGGAACTGTCTGGAGGGCCCGTGTCTCTCACCACGGCTTGCCCGGGAGCCGTGCGAACGCCTTTGCTGAAAAACAGCCTGTCTGGACTTCCAGGTGACTGGGGAGACAAGCTGTCCGACCTGTTGTCGCGCAAGGGCGCAGACCCCAGGCACGTGGCTTCCACGATCTTGTCGGCGGCACTGGATGGCAAGCGTTTCGTGGTGCCGGCAGCCGGTGGGCTTTTGCCCATGTGGTTGACGAGGAGATTGTCGCTGCCCCTCTACGGAAAGGTGACCGACCTGCTGGCATGGCTTGGTCGGGATCGCTCCCAGGACGGCTGAAAGATTGGCTTGGTCTGGGAAGCGGCTGGTGGAGCCAGAGATCTTGTCATGTGAGCCAGGCTCTGGTAAAGGCGGGCCTTGTCAGAAGGCAGATGCCGACGCAAGAGGCAGTCTGCTTTTTTCGAGAGGCGGATGAAACAATCGAGAGGCAGACGGACAATGGACAAGTCACTGATCATTATCCCAACATACAACGAGCGTGAAAACCTTCGCGCCATGGCTGCGGCCGTCCTGGAGGTGCTCCCCGAGACACACCTGCTCGTGGTCGACGACAATTCCCCCGACGGAACCGGGGATGTGGCAGATGAACTCGCCGAGAAGGACGAGCGTGTCCATACGATGCACAGGCCTGGCAAGATGGGGCTCGGAACCGCCTATGTGGAGGGATTTCGCTGGGGCCTGGAGCGCGGTTACGAGCTGCTTTGGGAGATGGACTGTGACTTCAGTCACGACCCCAGGTACCTGCCCGACATGCTCGCTGCAATGGATGACGGCGCGGATCTGGCCATTGGATCGCGCTACGTGGCCGGGGGCGGAACCGACAACTGGGGGTTGGGACGCAAGATCCTGAGCCGGGGAGGCGGATTCTACGCGCGGATGGTTCTGGGGCTTCCCATCAACGATCTGACCTCTGGTTTCCGCTGCTATCGGCGTACGGTGCTCGAAACCATTTCCCTCGATGACCTGCGGTCCGAAGGCTATGCGTTCCAAATCGAGATGGCCTACAAGACCTACAAGGCCGGCTTCCACATCCAGGAGGTGCCCATCGTGTTCGTGGATCGTCGCGTGGGCCAGTCCAAGATGTCGAGCAAGATCGTGGTGGAAGCGGTGCTGGGTGTCTGGCGCATGCGGTTTGGGCGATGAGCCGCCGGCCCGTCTTGGGCCTGACGTTTTCCTTGGCGGGCAGGCCCGGCATACATGCGAGCTTCGTGAGATGGGGGCTCTGTTCAGGGATGCATCAGGTGTGAGATCTGGGCAAGGAGTTCCTGTGCGGCCAGGCTGAAGGAGGATTGATCTAAGTCTTCCAGGTGCTCTATGTCCATCCATGTGCCCCTGGTCAAAGCCTCCTCGGGCAGACAATCGATGTGATAGATGCGCAGGGATTGGCGTGTTCCCTCCTTGACCGTCCAGCAGACAGCACCGGGATTGTCGGGACTCAAGGGTTTCCTGCAGCGGCTGCAGATCATTTCACTGGTGTCCGCAGAACCCGCGGTGATCCGGACCGCAGAGGTGATTGTCTTGAATCGACCAGTGGGATCCAGCAGGGTGATCAGGTTTTTGAGATGCTCGGGTCTGCCCATGGAGTGCTTTCCCGTGGCAAGATTCGTGACCCGGACGCGGACCGCCTTTGCGAGCATGTCTTCGAATCGAGCGCTTCGTTCGACGCACCTGGTGCAGATGTGGACCGGGGGCCCCGCAGCCTTGAGCCTCGAGAAAAAGAGGACCTCGTATTGGGCGTCGGTTCGGCAAAAGTCACAGACGGCCTCCTTGTGGGGAGGCGGCAGGCTCGTAGATGGTTCATTGCTCATTTCGGTTTTCCTCGGCTCACCAATCAGGCCCGCTTTGTTTTCCTCGGCTCACCAATCAGGCCTGCTCATCGTCCTGCGGCGCCATAGGTCCTGGCCGCTTTCCTGGCCTGAATGAGTCGCTGCATGCGTTCCAAGGGAGCCTTGTATCGGGGCTTTTTCCCCTGGAGTTGTGCGGTTTCCGGTTGTCGATGGAGCCAGGTTCCATCAGGCCGGCGCCAGGGAACGTCACGCAGGGGCACCTTTCGACTCACCTCGAACATGTAGCGGGCCCACATGGGCAAGGCCGTGTTGAACGAGGCATCGAAGGTTCCAATGGGCCGCTGGTAATGGTCGTCGCCCATCCATGCCGCGGTGAGCCAACGGCTGGTGTAGCCCACGAACCAGGTATCTGAAGTGCGCGAGGATGTCCCTGTCTTGCCCGCGGTCGGGAGCTTGGTCATGCGCACCACTTCGGCATGCCCCTTTTGGACCATGCGCCTGAGCAGGAGCGAGGTGCGGTATCCCGTATCGGGCGAGATGGCCTGTTTGGGCTGTTCGTAGCGGGCCATGGCGCCGATCCGATCGGCCAGGGACATCACAGGGTCGTCGTAGGAGCGGCGATCCAGGATCGCGTCGCCGTTCCGATCGGAGATTTTCCGAATCAGCGACAGGTCCAACCAGGCGCCGTTTCTGGCGAAGATCCCGAAAGCCCTGGCCAGCTCGTCCATCTTGGTGCAAGAGGCACCCAGTGCCAGCGCATCGTCTGGGATGAGCGGCGTGGTAAAGCCCAGGCGCCTGGCCCATCGCACCACGTTGTCGGCGCCCATGGCCCGAAAGACATGCACCGAAGCATTGTTTTTGGACCAGACCAGGGCAAACTCCAACGTGACCTGGTAGGCTTGGATGAGCTTTCCGAACTTCTTTTTGAGGTCCTGGTTGTAGCGAAAATCGTGCACGAGCCATTTGCGGCCCGTGTCGGGATCCACGATGGAGTAAGGAATATCTTTGATCTTTTTGTCGAAGGTCCATCCCTTGTCCAAGGCCAACGAATAGTAGATGGGTTTGAACGTGCTTCCCGGCTGGCGGCAGGCCTGGGTGGTCCGGTTGAACGGGGTCTGATCGTAGTCTGTGCCTCCCACCATGGCCAGAACGTTGCCGGAATGGTGGTCGAAGGTCAGGAGAGCTGCCTGGAGTCGGGGCTGCTGTTCCAGGGCCACCATGTCCCGAGGCCATGCCGCGGGCAGTCTGGTGGCCTGCAGGGCCCGCCTGTTTCCGCCGGCGCGCCGCACCCAGATGACGTCACCGGGCATGAGGGCTTGCCAGGCCTTTTTGATGGTCCTGTCTGTCACGCCCCTGGTGCGCACGAACCTGGCGGCCCAGGTCATGGCCTGAATCGGGAGGCTGTATTGCCGCGGGCCCACGCGCACCAGGGCGGCGATGCCCTGCACTTTTTCAACCAAGCCCAGGTAGAGCTTGCCCGGCTCTGCAGCACCCTGGGGATACAAGGCTTCGGCCCGCTTGCGAAAATCGTCTTGGTCTTCCTTCGTGGCCAGGTAGGCTTCGGGGCCGCGCCATCCCTGGCGCTTGTCCATCCAACGCGCCAGTTCCTCTGCGTTGCGCCGCGCCTCGGCCTGTATCCATGTGTCCACGCCCGTGTCTATCTGGTAGCCGCCCTTGTAGAATGCTCTGCGGCCCAGTTCTTCGACACATTTTGTTTTCGATTCGTCTGTCCCGTCCCTTCCGTCTGTCTCGTCCCTTCGGTCTGTCCCGTCCCTTCCGTCTGTTCCGTCCCTTCCGTCTGTCTCGTCCCTTCCGTCTGTCCCGTCCTTTCCGTCTGTCCCTTCTTTTTCGGCCTGGCATGTCATGCCCTGTTGGAGGGCCCGTTGCCCCAGGATGCGAATGGCGCGGCGCCGCACTTCCTCTGCATAGTAGGGGGCCACCAGGGCAAAGACTCCCTTGGTGGGCTGGATGCCCAGTGGTTCGGCCTTGGCCTGGTCGCCCTCTCGTTTCGATGCAAAGCCGGCCTGGACCATTTTGTCGATGACCACGTTGCGTCTCTTTCGGGCCAGGTCTGGGTGCAGGATGGGAGAATAGCGCGAGGGAGCCTGGGCCAGGCCGGCCAGCAAGGCCATCTCAGCCAGGTCCAGCTCTTGGAGATGCTTGTCGAAATATCGCTTGGCCGCCGCTGCCACGCCATAGGCACCGTTGCCGAGAAAGATCTGGTTCAAATAGACTTCCAGAATCTGATCCTTGGTCAGGCGGCGTTCCAGCCGAAGGGCCAGGATGGCTTCGCGGATTTTCCTGGTCAGAGTCCTTTGGGGGCCGAGCCAGATTTTTGCCACCTGTTGGGTGATGGTGCTGCCGCCCTGGCGGATGCGGCCTGCCTTGAGATTGGTCCAGGCAGCCCGCATGATGCCGCGCCAGTCGATCCCCGAATGTTCCCGGAACCGGCGGTCCTCCACCGCGATGAAAGCATTCTGGAGCTTTCTCGGGATGCGCTCGATGGAGACCCACTTGCGATATTCGCTGGCATATTCAGCGAGGGTCCTGCCGTCCAGGGCCAGGAGCCTGGTGACGGCTGGAGCCTCCAGACGGTATTCCTTGGGCGTCTTGGGTACGGGAACATGGACGGCATAATGGCCATACGTCCAGGCGCCGAGGGCTGCCAGATGAACGAGGACAGCCAGCAATCCAAAGGCATAGTACTTGCCGAGCCAGTAGAAGAACCCGCCATCCCGTTCGTTTTCCACCACGAACGTCCGGTGATAGGCCCTTGCCCACCAGGATCGGACAGACACCGATCCCCGACGGATTCGGCGCTTGCCTGGATTGGCGTTTTGGTCGTTGTTGGGGCTGGATTCGTTCATTCCACCATCTGCTCATCCCGGGCCTGGCTCTACTCACGTTGGGGCCGACATGTCGGCGGGCCGGCCAGGCGGCTCATTTGAGCATAGAGCCTGTGCCAGGCCCCGCTCTCTGTCAAGGGAGCATGCGCATCGAGCAGTCTCTGTGGCCGGCCCGGCGACGGCATCGCTCGGCGAGGCCCCATCCCACCGGGCGCAGCTCCGGGCGACGGCATCGCGAGAACCGGCCAGGCCTGGGGCCGTGCCGGATCACCTCGCCTCGACCGAACCGCTCGAGCCCTCGCAGACTCGGGCAGCGCGGTTCAGACGCAGTCCATGGCCTCGTAGATGTCGTCTTCGTCGGCGTCTTCCACGCTCAGCAGTTCGGGCAGGGTGGTGTCGTGCCACCAGCGAGTGGTGGCCAACTTGGACTGGGGCTCGAGGATGCGGGTAGCCACCATGGCGACCACCAGCGACCGCTGGCGGATGGGCCGAGAGGCAATGAGACTGGGCAGGCCGAGGGGGTCGATGGCAGTCATCACTGCCCGGATGTGACCATGGAGGCGGGAGCCGCCCGCGACAACCTCGAAGGCCTGGTCGAGGGGAAGGAGGACCTCGCCCCGAAGGGCCTTACGGACCATCGCAATGATTGGTCTGGGCAGATGAGAGATGTTTCCGACGGTGACGTTTTTGACTTTTCCGCCCTTGCGGTAGCTGCGCCGAAGGAGGTGGGTCTCATAGACCTTGCCATTGTAGCTGCGTGTTATCGTGACGAGATGAGCTAGGCCATCACGCCTCGGCATGTACGCATAATAGATTGGTACCGTCCGCTGGATTTCCAATCGCCTTCGTTTTCGGCAGCGGGCAGGGGTGTTGACACACACACACACACACACACCGGTACAGTATGGAAACCAGGGTGAGACAGGCATGGGCGAGATCGGGAGAGACTGAGAGGAGACAGGGAGGAGACCATGGTACGCAGGGGCGGAATCCTTGGGAGCAGGCGACTTGGGAGGATGATGTTCACCGTGAACCTTGGGGGTCTGATGACGCTCGTGGGCCTCGTAGGCTCCCTGGGCCTGGGAGGATCGCTTTGGGCGGGCTGTTCCGACGATTCGGGAGGCGAGAACAACGCCCCGGACGCGGCTTGGCGAGCTGTCTGCGGAAACGGCATTTTGGAAGAGGGGGAAGAGTGCGACGATGGGGCTGAAAACTCGGACCTTCGGCCCAATGCCTGCCGGTCGGACTGCCGGCTTGCCCGCTGCGGAGACGGGGTGGCCGACCAGGGCGAAGACTGCGACGGCCGGGACTATGCGGCCAAGATCTGCCAGGACCTAGAGGACCCGACGGCGTCGGCAGAGCTTTCTGCGGAGGAGCGGCGGTTTACGGGCGGTCGCCTGGCCTGCACCATGGACTGCCGGCTGGACCTTTCGGGCTGCACCCGGTGCGGCAATGGGTTGGCGGAGGAAGGCGAGGCGTGCGACGGCTCGGACCTGGCGAACCAGGACTGTGCGTCCGTTGCGAACAAGCAGGACGGGGAGCTGTCTTGCACGGCCCAGTGCACCTTCGACACCTCGGGCTGCCACACCTGCGGAGACGGTGTGGTCGAGGAGGCCGAGGACTGCGAGCCAGGCCAGGACCTTGGAGTGACCTGCCGGGACCTGGGCTGGAGCTGGGGCAGGTGGTCTGCGACCCA
>CAZIJS010000063.1:3276-20187 GCA_964539505.1 uncultured Myxococcales bacterium | reverse complement strand
ATATTGGTTGCCACTTTGGATGAAGGGTCTTTATTTGGTGAGCATGCATTGGTAGAGGTCCTGGGCTTGCACCTGGCCTTCATAGCAGCCTCCTTCCACGCAGCCGTCCACGCAGCTCTGGTCCGCGCCACAGTTTTGGGTGCACTGGATGATTTGCATGCAGGTCTCGGTCCCACAGGTGCAGTCTGCTGGACAAGCGGCGCAGGTTTCACCCAGCGTGGGCTCGCAAGTTCCATTGCCGCAGGTGGGCGGACATGACCCGCAGTCGGTAGGGCAGGTCTCACAGTCTTCCGAGGCATCACAGGTTTCATTGCCGCAGCCCGAAGCGCAGTCCGAGGCACAGTTTGCGTCGTTTTCCTGGGGAGAGCAGATCCCATCCCCGCACCTGGGGCAGTCCTGCGGGCAGTTGTCACTCGTTTCTCCAGGTTCGCAGGTTCCGTTACCGCAGACATTGGAGCACACCACCTCATAACAAGCCGCGATGGTGGTTCCGCAGTTTTGCAACATGCAATTGGCACAGCCGTCGGCGCTCGGGTTCGTGCAGTCTGTGGCACAGTGGTCGTTCATGCAAGCCTGGATTTCCATGGCCGCCGTCTGTGTTTCCACGCAGCTTTCCTGGTAGCATCCATCCGCGCAGGAAGCATCCGAGCAGTCATAGAGACAGGTCAGATAGGCTCGGCAGTCGTTGTCCCCGCATGAGCAATCTGCTCCACATGACTCACAGGTTTCCTGGTCTAGAAGGCTGCAGAGCTGATCACCGCAGGACCCGTTACAATCCTGGGGGCAGTTGTCGCTCGTTTCCCCTGCTTCACAGGTTCCGTTGCCGCATTCCGCCTTCCAACAGCCTTGGGTATCTATGAGGCAATTTTCGTCGCAAGCCAGCTCGCCGCCGTCGAAGCCCATGGTCACGCAGTCTTGCTGGCCGAAATCCGTGGCATCGCACTCTTCACCGTATTCCAATGTGCCATTGCCGCATTCTCCGCACCGGCCGCAATCATCCAGGCATGTCTCGCAGTTTTCGTCTCCGTTGCAGACCCCGTCACCGCAGGTGGGGCAGACACCGCAGTCTTGTGCACAGGAAGCACAGTCTTCCGGCCCGGTGCATTGTCCGTCTCCGCATTCGCTGCAGTCCTGGACGCAACTCGCCAGGTCTTCTCCCTGGTCGCAGGTTCCGTTGCCGCAGGTGCAGTCCTCAGGACAGGACTGGGTGGATTCATCATCGGCGCAGAGTCCGTCACCGCATGTCTTGGCGCCGACCGATGTGTCGTCGCTGCATGCAACGGCAAGGATGGCACCGGCCGCCAGGAACCCAAGGCTTATGGGGAATCGACTGCGATGAGACGACATTGTTTTTGGCTGCGTCACGAGAAATCTCCTGTTCGTCGAGATGGCATCATTGTTGTGTCAATCGACACACTAACAGTTCATTATAGGGCATGGTCGGCAAGGAAAACAGGAAAAGAGGCGGCAGAGAGATGGAGAACTCAATGCCTAAAAAATCGAGCATTTTCCTCGAAATATAACAAGAAATCTGACAAGACTTTGGTATAATCTGCCAAACCTTCCCTCGGGACGAGGACGTATCGTGCAGTCGATGGCATCTTTGACGTTCAACGTGAAACAACGAAACGTAGGAGTCTCCATGAACAGGATTGTGGTGGTTTTTGCGGGCATTTCCCTGTCGTTGGGGCTTGGGTGTCCGGCACCGAAGAATAAGCGACCCAAACAACCCAGGGAGGCACGAACCTCTCCCAATCCAGGTCCGACGGAACGACCGGCACCGGGCAAGCCTCCCAGTTTGAAGGAGACCTTCGGAAAGCTTCCCATGAGCGATCATCCTTCTGCCTGGTTTCCCATCCTGGAAAAGGAGATGGCCGCCAGCAGGGCGGCTTTCAAGGGCAACAAGAATTGTCCCGCCCCTTATTACATGGCATACCAGGCTTCGGTGTCCGAGCGATTTACCACATCCGCCACTTTAGGGCATGTGGGCGGCTCTTCCAGCAGTCGGGGAGGCTTCGTCGGCGTGGAACTGCGGGTGGGAAACCACCACTTCGATCAGACGCATTTTTTGGACCAAATCTGGGCCGGTATCAATGGGGAGTCTGGTCCCCTCGAACCCGACGACATCACGGTGAGGACTGCTCTCTGGTCTGCGACGGACAGTGCCTATCGGGCTGCTTGTCGGGCATACAGTGCGGCCAAGGCGCGGCTAGAGACTGCGCCGAAGGAAGATCGCCCATCGGACGATTTTTCCCGCGACAAGCCGGTCCGGTTCCTGGCCAGGACAAAGAGTCTGCAGTTGCACCGAACGCGTTGGAAAGATGCCGTCGTTCGGCTGTCGAGGATGTTTCGCGGCCATTCCCATTTCGAACAGTCGGGGGTGACATTCCAAGCCATGGTGAGCAACGGGTACATGGTGACCAGTGATGGTGGCAGGATCCAGATGCCTGAGTCATCGTATCGGCTCATTGTCGCCGCAAGTCTCCGCGCAGACGATGGCATGCCATTGTCCAGGGTGCTCAGTTACGTGGGAATCGATGAAGAGACGCTTCCTTCCTTGGATCGTATGGAGAAGGATACGAAACGACTCATTACGGATCTGGAGGCCCTTCGACTGGCGCCAGTCGCCGAGCCCTACGAAGGGCCTGCCATCTTTCGTGGCAAGGCGGCCGCGGTCTTTTTCCATGAAGTGCTGGGACATCGGCTGGAGGGACATCGACAGAAATTGAAACGCTCAGGGCAGACTTTTGCTTTGAAAGTGGGAAAGCGGATCATGCCGTCGTTTTTGAATCTCTACGATGATCCGCTCCTGTCCCAGTTGAACGGAACGCCCCTCAACGGGTTCTATCCGGTGGATGATGAAGGGATCGCTGCAAGACGGGCGTTGCTCGTGGAACACGGAATCCTCAAGGGATTTCTCATGTCCAGGATACCCATCCCGGGCATGGTGCATTCCAACGGGCATGGGAGGAGGGCGAGCACGACCCTTGCCATGCCAAGACAGGCAAACCTCGTGCTCAAGCCAGACCGGGTGGTTCCGTACGAGGAACTGCGCAAGATGCTCATCCAGGAGGCCCGACGCCAGGGGAAATCCTACGGGTTGCTCTTCACCGAGGTGTCGGGTGGCTTTACCTTTACCACCCGCCGCATGCCCCAGTCCTTCAAGGTGATGCCGGTCATGGTCTACCGGGTCTATGTTGATGGGAGACCCGACGAACTCATCCGGGGCGTGGACCTGGTGGGCACCCCGCTGTTGACCCTGACCAGGATAGTGGCTGCGGGAGACGACTTCGAAACGTTCAACGGCATGTGCGGTGCAGAGTCTGGATGGGTGCCTGTGTCAGCCACGGCTCCGTCCCTGCTCTTTTCGAAAATCGAGACGCAGAAAAAGCCGGTGGGGCGATACAGACCACCAATTCTGCCGGCTCCTTCTGTGACGGGTGTGTCTGGAAAAGGGGGTGTGAGATGAGATGTCGATACGTCCCGGGGCTCGTGGCCGCAGTCGTTGTCATGGGGGCTCCGGTTGCCTGGGCCGGGGATGGTGGCGATGGCGTCTTTGCCTCCCTGGCCAAGGAAATGAAACGAAACATCGAGGGGCTTCATCTTCGGGGGGCGCCGAGACCGTACTTTTTTGGGGTGTTGTACAGTCGGGCCTCTGGTTGGACACAGACGGGCACGCTCGGCAAGGAGGTCAGCGAGCGGCACTGGAGTTCGGCCTCTCTCTCGGGCGTGGTGCGCGTTGGATCCTATGAGTCGGACGACACGAATTTCTACGGGAGCAGTCCTGCAGCAGGGGTTGGCGCTGTCTCCCTGGATGCGGATGACTTGAGTTTGAGGCGGGCTGCGCACAGCGCCTGGGATGCGGCATACAAGCGAGCAATTCAAGTCTTTTCGAAGAAGAAAGCCTTTTTGGTGGATCACCCCAAGGCCAAGCGCTGTGCTGACTGGTCGCATCCCAAGGTTCGGGGTTGGACCAGGAAAATAGCTGGCAAGACCCTGGATCCAGTGGCTGTGCACCGGGCGATTCTGGCTGCCACCGCGGTCTTTCGTCGGCATCCCAAAGTTTTGGGTTCGGCGGTTTCCCTGGGCCAGAGCACCAGGGAGTCGTTCATGCTCACCAGCGAGGGGCTTCGGGTCCAGGAAAGCAGCAATGCAGCAGGAGTCGCCATCGTGGTGGCCGGCCGGGCACCCGATGGTCGTTCGTACAGTGTTCGTTGGTTCAAGACGTTGTTCCCGAGAGATGTCGACCCGGGCGGGTTGGGACTGGTGGAGCGAGCCACAAAGCTGGCCGGACGGCTGGAGCGGATCCTTGCAGCACCTGTCCTGGACGAAAATTACAGCGGTCCGGTTCTGTTCCAGGGGGGGGCGGCGGCAAGTCTGTGGGCTACCTTCATTGCAAAGGGGCTGAGGGCGGACATGCCAGCCGTGTCATGGGCCGGCGGGCGCATGATGTTCGAGGGAATGAAGGGACGCAGGATCTTGCCGGAATCCGTGACCATCGTAGACGATCCCACTGTAGAGAGGTATCGAGGCAAGGTGCTCTATGGAGCCTATCAGACCGACGACGAGGGCGTCGCAGCCCGAAAGGTCTTGTTGGTAGACCGTGGGAAGCTGAGTGGATTTCTTGCGTCTCGTCGTCCTTCAGTGGAGACGAAGACCTCGAACGGTCACGGGAGGACGTTGAACGGGTTGTCACTGAGTCCTATGCCCAACGGGTCGAACGTGTTCATCAAGGTCCGCAGAGCCTTGTCTGCCAAGGCATTGAAGCGCAAATACCTCAAGATGCTCCGGAAGGAGGGGCTGGATCACGGTTATATCATCCGTTCTTTTGGCGGGGCTGGATTGACGGCACGTGGTTTTGTGGCGTACGGCACGAGTCGTTCGATTGCCCTTCCATCGCCCTTGGAAATCTACAAAGTGGATCTCAAAGGGCATGAGAGACTTGTTCGGGAAGTCCGGATCGAGGCCATCCAGATGGCGGATTTTGCATCGATCCCTGCAATTGGCGGCCCGGAGCGGGTGGTCACCGTTCAAGATCCATCGGGCCGTGGGGTCTCTTTGATCTATCGGGATTTCATTTTGTCCCGCATGAGCCTGACCAGACCACCGGCAGGACAGTTCCGCCTGCCGCTCTTGCCGTCACCTCTGGCGAGACTTCTTTCTGGGGCCAAGTAAACTTTTCTCCAGGACTTCGGGTGTATGAGAGCAGGGAAGGGGGCCAGGTCCGTGAGGATGAGCGAACGCTGTGGCTGTATCGGATTGGCTGGGGATGCCGTCTGACGGAACTGGTGGGGGGAGTCGGGATCACGGAACCGTGAAAGCATCCACCTGGGACCCGTCCTGGGCTGTGACGGTCACTGAGATGCCCTGGGTCGTGACGTCTACTCTGATATAGTGGTGCTGGTCGGAAGATGCCGCAGTAAACCAATCACCCTGGGGTTCCCATGTCTCCACGCCCCCACCGCCCGTGGTGACATAGACCGTTCCTGTGGCATCCTCTTGGCCCGCCTTGATGGGGACTGTGCGCTCATACGTGTGATTGTGTCCGTTGAATACGAGTTCGATACCATACTCGTCCGCCAATTCCGCCACGTCCTGGGCCGAGGTGAAGGCAGGATGGTCGTCGAAGCTCGTGTATATCGGGGCATGCAGAAAGAGCACCTTGTGGTGGATCGAAGGGTCGTCCCGGGTCTCTTGGAGCCGCTCCACCAGCCAATCATACTGGTATACCTGGTAGCATGTGTCACTACGCTGGGCATCGTGTGGTCCGTTCTTGCAGTAGTCCCTGCAGGAGTCCCACCCGTCTGGAGGATAGTTGCATTCGAAAAAGTCGAAGTAGTCGGTGTTGGCATGCAGCACGAAGAACGCGGTGTCTCCCAGACGGAAGTCATAGTACGCATAGTCGGGGTAGTCCGCGCCGCAGGGATCGTTGTTCGGCGTGGGGTGATTGACGATGGCAGCCATGTCGAAGACATCGCAGATCACGCCTCCACAGGGGTCTGGATACCATTCGTTGCTGTCATCGTGGTTTCCGATCACCGGGAAGTAAAAGACCGGCAAGGGAGGCGTGGGGGGGCGTGATGCCAGGGGTTCGATGATCCGTGACAGGTTGCCATAGTCGTCTGCCCCGCTGCAACTCCCATTGTCAGCGAAACATGTCTGATCAGAGTAGCCCGTGATCATGTCTCCCACGTTCACCACGAAGGAGATGTCTGGTTCCTGGACCATGCGCTGGACGAGATCGATGTGGATGGCATTTCCTTGACAGTCTCCACCGGCCCGGTTGTCTCCGTAAACCAGGAAGGAAAAGGGCGCCCCTGGTTCGATTCCCCCGTCGTTTTCAGATGCGTCTCGATTGGCCTGAGCATCGGGTGGGGAGGCGCCGTCTGTAGCTGCATCGTGGAGCGTTCCATCATCTGCGACGGCAGCGTCTGGCTTGCTCTGTCCGCTCTCCTCACCGCAGCCCGCGAGGACCCATTCGCCGAGGAGACAAGCGACTGCTATTGGGATATATCGTGAAGTCTTCATGGCACATTGATTCCTTTTTTGATTTCTCTCGGCCTAGTAAGGGATGATTTCGCCGTGCTGCACCACTACGAAGTCACCGGCTGTGACATTGTGGAGACTGTGGAGCGCGTCATCGTCCCAACGGTCGTCTGGGACGCCGCTGATATACATGTCGGTTCCTGTATCCGCCACCACCAGGCCGTACTTTTTCATGGCGCGGAGGATAACCTGTACCGGCGCTGGGAAGGACGAGATGTCGAAGTCCGCCTTGAGGCGGAGACGCACTCCCATGGGAGGACAGGTCGGGTCGTTTCCGCAACGACCATCGGAGTGGGTCGCTGGATGCACGTATGCATGCTGTATCTGGTTCAAGGTGACGCGGATGGCATGGTGGATCTCACCATCGTTCATTACCTCGTCGTACTTGATCAGCCCTGGCAGGATGGGCAGACCCGCTGCATCGGCACTCGTCCAACCTTCGGGACGGACTTCGTTTTGGTCGAGATGCCAGATCGCACCAGACCCCGCATGCCAGGATCCGTCTTCCTGGGGCCAGGAGTCGAACATTTCGTAGAGGATACAGCTTCCCTGTTGGATTATGAGTACGTGCCTGTCTCCGTCTCCATCAGGGCCTCCTTCTATTTGGGCGTCGGGAGGAATCGGGTAGGGGCCTGGGTCGCTTTCATCATCGTAGTCGAAGCTGACTGGAACCATGGCCTGGTCCTGGGGCACGATATCGAATGGAATGCCGTTGGGAGCACCTTCCCAGGGCGCGCCGAAATCAGGGTGGACCGGTGTGTCGCGGCCGATGCTGTCGATGTAGTCGTCGGACCGGGAGTCTACTGGTTCCTGGTCGATGGGGGTATTCCAGATGCTGTCGGCCGGAAAAATTTGGCATCCTCCAAGGACCGGAATATCACCCTGGGTCCCTCCATCGTCTTGGGTCGTGCCGTCTCTGCCTGGAGATGCGTCGCCTTGGCTGCTTGCATCGTCGCCTGCTTTGGCATCCTGCGTCTGGCCGCCGTCTTGTTCCACGGATGCATCCTTGCCGGCTTTCGAACCGTCGTCGCTGCATCCTGCGGTTCCAACCGCCCAAGTGGAGAGGCTGACGAGAGCGGTAAGGACAATCTTCCATTTCATGCGTCGTCCTGTGACCTGGTGTCTTCTGTATCTTGTCATGGTACGTCCCTTCATTGATTGGCTATTGGCCTATGGATGATCGTCTCAAAATACCATAAAAACGGACAGATTTTCCATGGATATCGATTCAGTAAGAAAGGTAACGTTGGTGACTGGCAGGGCGCAGGAAGAGTTTGGTACCGGTGATGTCAGGCCAGCAAGGATGGATCGAAATGGGGCATGGGCTCGTCTGCCTGAAGCTTTCCTTTGCATTGCGGGCAGATTTCTCCTGTGGGTTCTTTTCCTGCGGGAACGGCTCTGGGCATTTCCAGACCGCAGTCGTCGCAGACATGTGGAAGCCACACCTGGTGCACCCGGCAGTGGTCGAACAAACTGGGTTCCTTTTCCATCTGGAGCGCCAGGTCATGGGACACTGCCAGAACCCTGACTCCGGCACCCTTGTCCATCCCCTTGATCCAGCTTTTCCAGACATCCCTGCATGCATCACTGACCTTGGTGAGGCGGCTCAGGTCCAGAGACAGAGGACCCTGGATGTGATTCGAGAGTTCCAGAAGGTCTCCCGGGGCCGTGAGCCGGCCTGCCAGTTCCACCACGGCCTCTCCCTTCTGTGCCGCAAATTTCCATCGAAAAGTTCTGCCGGATGTCAGAGACGCGATGTAGGCATCGATTTGCTTTCTCTTGGGAAACGAGAGCGGGCTAAACTGCAGGGCCAGTCCAAATTCCGGATGGTAGGTGTGGGCATCGATGCGCACGATTCTCGCATTCACCTGGATGCGTTCGGAACTGCGTGGGAGCGCGAACTTGATTTCGACATCAGTGTCCAGGGGGAGAGATTTCTTGGTGCGTACGAAGAGTCCCGTTGAGGAGAGATCCGTGGTGACGCCCATGTACTCATCCGAGAACACTCGGACACGAATCGGAAATCGCTCGGCATCCCGGAGTTTTAGACCCATCACGCGGCCCAGGAGAATGCCCACCGTCCTCTCATCGGCGGGCAGGACGAGGTGCGCATCGAATTCCGGTGGAAGTTTTGGGCTTCTGGCCAGATCGGAATCGTTGAGGACCGCCACCACCGGGACATCCCCTTGAAGTTCCTTGAGGCGGGCCGCCAAGTCACGACCGATCATGTCAGGCAGTTCCAATGGGGCGAAACATATGCGGGGAGGGACGTCCCCCGCACGTTTCAAGGCTTGGGCTCCCGTGGCGTAGAGACGCAGGACGATG
The DNA here is from genome assembly GCA_964539505.1 of uncultured Myxococcales bacterium. GTDB lineage: Bacteria > Myxococcota_A > Polyangia > HGW-17 > SLPX01 > CAZIJS01. The sequence goes on along the minus strand of CAZIJS010000063.1, from coordinate 11,316 downwards.
CCCCGGCGCAGCAGGAGCTGAGGGCGCAGCGCCCTGACCAGACGTTTGTCTTCGAAGGCGAAAACGAACTCATTGGATTCTGTCATGAGGATGTCTCCTGTTGGTCTCGACTGTCTGGTGGAATGCAGGCTTCCACGACACAATCGAGTGTCCCTTCCTTGAGTCTTGCTGCTATTTTGGCCCCTGGTTCCACATCGTTCCACCGGAGCACCGGTTTTCCGTCGGCATCCAGGAGGAGACTGTATCCCCGTTCCAGGACTCCGAGGGGCCCTAGGGACTGCAGTCTCCCGCTCGCATAAGCCAGCATTTGTTTTCTGCGGGTCAGGGTTTGACTGATGGCCTGGACCAGGCGGGGCTCGATCATCTCGATGCTTCGCCGGTTTGTCGCCGTTCGTTGGCGTGGATTCCTTGCAGCGAGCCGCTTTTCCAGTCGGGTGAGGCAGGCTCTCCTCTGTTTGATGTCCTGTCGCTCCAAGTTCTGGAGTCGTTGGGTCAGGTCCGCGAGTCTCTGTCTGGGCTCGAAGCGCAGGATCACGCGTTGGCGGAGCCTTCGCTCCATCGATGCGAGCTTCCCGCGGAGATTGCCCACCGTTGCCCTGGCCGATGCGGTGAGGCGGCGTTTGGCGGTCTCGACATGAGTCTGGACTTCCATGAGGTCTGGGACCGCCAATTCGGCCGCAGCCGAAGGGGTGGCGGCCCGGACGTCTGCCGCCATGTCCGTGAGTACCCAGTCACGTTCGTGGCCCACGGCAGAGAGCACCGGGTGGCGGCAGGCAGCGACTGCGCGGACCACCTGCTCGTCATTGAAGGCCCAGAGATCTTCCATGGATCCGCCGCCCCTGCCGCAGATGATGACGTCCACATCGTCCTGGGCGTCGAGCAGACGCAGAGCCTCGACGATTTCGGAGGGGGCGTCGCGCCCCTGCACCTGCGTGGGACTGATGAGCACCCTTGCCGGCCAACGGCGTTTGATGACCTTGATGATATCCCGTATTGCCGCGCCCGTGGGCGATGTGACCAGGCCGATGACCCGGGGAAACCGTGGCAGCGGCTTTTTTCGGGTGTCATCGAAGAGGCCTTCCTTGTGCAGCTTGGCCTTGAGTCGCTCCAGGTCTGCGAGCAATCTGCCCAGGCCGACGGGCTCGAACCACTGGACGTAGAGTTGGAAACGTCCTCCCTGGACATAGATGGCCACTCGTCCCTTGCAGCGGATCGTCTGGCCTTCTTCGATGTCATAGGGAATCTTTCGCCTGTCTCCTCGAAACAAGACAGCCTGAATCTGTCCCCCCTCGTCCTTCAGAGTGAAAAAAAGATGGCCCGATGCAGGTCTTCCCAGGCTGCCCACCTCTCCTTCTACGGACACCTCCCCAAACGTCTGTTCAAGCGCATTCGAGCAGGCGCGCACCAGGTCGGAAACCGTCCAGACATCCGAAGTGCCGGCTCCGCCGTTTCCACGCTCCGACCAGAGGTCGAGTTGTCCCGTGACCGTCATGGTTCACTTCGTCTCCGGTGATGTCCCATGCGCGGCGGCCCCGTGAAAGACCTTGGCGTTTTGCTCTACGATTTTCAAAAAATTTGCCGCCACCAGTTGGCGTCGGACCACCTGGTCTTTGAGCGCAGTGCAGCCCCAGCGTCCATACTGGTCCCTGGTGAGCAGGACCCTTGTCTTCTTGTCAGTGACCACATGCGCCTTGTCACCTACCACGGTGATTGCTGTGATTTTTCCGGCGGTGGGAGCCAGGAGCCGCGGGTAGTGGTGGCGGCGACAGATGGATTCGAAATAGGCTTCTGGTTTGCCGTCGGCTACCTGGACGCCCAGTTTGGAGAGTTCTTCGGCCTTTCGGTTTTCCGGGTAGGATTTCTGTATGATTGCTGCGGCCTTGGCAGTATCCCGGGCAGCACTCATGACGGCCCATCGCGACTTTTCGTCCAGCAGTCGGTAGATGCGCCCACAATCATGGGCCAAAACAGCTCTGGACCAATGTTCGTAGACATCCGTGGGCCCGGTTTTGTGTTTCTTGCAGGAACTTGGAAGGAAAAGTATCCAGGCCATCAGGATGAGCGGAAGCCTTCCTTTTTGCCAACGCAACGGACTTCTCTCCATTTTTGTCGTTTCCTGGGGGGCGGCTCCCTGGGATTTCGTGCGGTCTTGGATGGGCATGGAACTCAGCGAAGCAGATAGGGGTATGAAAACTTCTGCGTGGGAGACGAGAATTTGGGAAACGTGAGTCTCCGAAGGGCCTTGATGGCGCATCTTGCCGTGGCTGTGCCACGGAATTTTCCGGAAACGGCCAGAGACGAGATTTTTCCTGTGGCTCCCTTGACAGTGACCCGGACAGTGAGGATCCCAGACTGCTTGTTGTGTTCATAACAACGTTTCATAGCTCCGGTGGCTCTGCGCATGACCCGGCGAATCTGCGAAGTGTTCAGGTGGGTGGGAAGATGCTCGCTTGGTTCCGAGCGGGCAGAGGCCCTACTGTTTCTTTTGCTCGAAAGAAGGGCTGCCAGGGGATCGTTGGACCCGGCGCTGGGTCTGCCTGACGGCTGTCTGGCATGGACCGTGAAATCCGGCACGTCACGAGCCTTTCTCGCAGGTCTCGATGCAGATGTGTGGCTTGGAGCAGCAGAGCCTCGATGCCTGGTCTGACGCCTGTTGCCCCCCATCCTCCTGGCGGGCTGATGCGCGCCACTGTGCCGGGCCAGGCTGGTGCCTGGATTGTCGGTTTCCGGGCCCATGGATTTTTCGGTGTCGTTTGGGGCCGTTGCTCTCGGCGCAGCAGGGGAGCCGGGCCGCGTTTCCATCGCTCCGCCGGCCGCCTCCATCGAGCCAAGCGGTTTCGCTGTCTCGGGCGCGGTGGCAGTCTTGTCGGCGCTGGCGACTGCCGGGCCGGAACCGGCTCGTTCCAGGCGGGATTGTCTTCCGTGCTTGAGAAAGATCACTGCGGCCAGGGCGACCAAGCCGAGGAGAAGAACGCCTCCCAAAATGAGCGTGGGTTTGAGCCACCTGGTATTGGTCTCCACAGGCATGAGGACCGGCGGCGGGACCACCGCCGGGACTTCCATTGAGGGACCGGCTTCATCCTGGTTGTTCAAGCCAAAGATGTCACTCATGGAGTCGCCGGCTTCCTGGCCGCCTGCCAAAGCGGCCAGCTCACGGAGGTCACGGATACCGGAATGGTCCGGGTCGGCCACTGCATCCTGGAGGGGATCCTGGTCTCCTGGGGGCAAGTCTCCTATTTGTTCCATGACTGCTGCAGTCAGTGCAACGTCGCTCGGAGGCTCGATGGGGACATCCGCCAGGGCTGTCAGGCCTTCTTGGATTGCCACCAGATCACGATACTCGCTGCGGCAGGAGGCACATTGTTCCAGGTGGGCGTCGAGTTCCGCCTGGTCTTCGAGGATGCCGTCCATGGCCTCAGATATCTTCTGTTTGGCTTCTTTGCAGTCCATCGTCATTCCTGGATTCCTTGGTGCGCCTCATCTTCTTGATGTGTCGCCTCAATTGTTGTCTTGCTTCATTGATCCGCCAGGACACGGTGCCTTCTGCCACACCGAGGATTTCCCCCGCCTGTTTGTGCGTCAGGCCCTGGAAGACCGAGAGGACCAAAGCAGCCCTGAGATCCGGGCTCAGGTCGTCGACTCCCTCGATGAGTTGCTCGTAGAGTTCTTGGGCCTCTGCCTGCTTTGCCGGATTCGATGATGCGCTTTTGTCCTGGAGGATTTTGGGGGGCAAGGCTTCCTGGGGAATGGCTTTCCGTTTCCCCGCCTTGCGCAGGTAGTTGAGTGATACATTCACGGCGATCCGATAAATCCATGTATAAAACTCGGATCGAAAGCCGAATCGTTTCAACCCCTTGTAGGCTCGGAGGAAGGTTTCCTGGGTCAGGTCCTCTGCCTCGTGTCGGTCGTGGCACATGTGGAAGACCATGGCAAAGATGCGGCCCTGGTATGCCTGCACGAGACTCTCGAAGGCCTTTTTGTCACCATCGAGTGTCCTTTGGATGAGTTCGTTGTCGCGCGTTTTCTTGGATTCACCCATGTCTGCTTCCTGTTCCCGAAAGATTCATCCCCTCAGACACCGCTATGCCCGGTGTCCTTGGAGGTTTCGTCGGGAGTCTCGTCGTGGGAATGAGGATCGGGCCCCGCGAGTTGTTGGCGGATGGAGTCGAGTTCCTTGCCCAGTTCGGGCTCAGGGTCGGAAGAGTGACTCTGACCCTGGGATGATGACTGACGCGTTTCGCTGCTCTTCGAGGCCCGCCGTGGCCTGCCTTGTCGACCATCCGAACGATGGCTTCCCGCCTTGGTTCGAGACGCCTGGGCCTTGATCCGGTGCAGTTCTTCCGTTGCCTGCCTGGATGCTTCGAGTTCTTCGATTCTTGCAGCGAGCAAGGCGTCCGACAGGGCTTCTGCTCCATCTCCTGTTTCCGCGTCCAGATTTGATTCCACCAGGTGGGTCTCCAGCCTGCTGCTCATTCGGTCAAATTCTCCGAACGCATCCAGGGAGACAGACGTCCCGGTGGTTCTGCGAGCTCGTTGTCCTACCAGCCGCACCGTGTCGGTGAGTTGTTTGAGAGCTGTTTCGTCTTCAGCAGCCTGTCGTGTCAGTTCGTCGGCATCTCTCTCCAAGGAAAAGGAGCGTTTCAGGGCCTCTCTGGCAAGGTCGTCTCTGCCCGAAGCCACGGCGCTCTCTGCCCTGCGCCTCCACATGTCCGCTTCCTGCCGCAGCTTGGCTGCATCGGCCTTGAGTCGTCTTGCCTGGACCGCATAGGCCCGTAGTTCCTGTTTCGCGGCAGACAGGTGTGCTTCCAATCGTTCAGCAGCCAGGGCATTCGAACCAATGCCACCCTCGTCCGAAAGCAGCATTCTCTTGAGATTTTCCAACACGCTCATAATCTCACCCACTTTTCCTGTCAGCAGGGCCGACTGCATCCAGATGTGCCTTTTTACCTGATCGTGGGCCGGAAAGGCAAGCTCGATGGGAGGCAAGGCGGAGCCGGTGACGACTGCATCAGTCTATTGGATGGGAATGGCGCTGCCGGAAGCCGGGACGACGGGCATGGAAGCCTGACTGGGACGTCCAGCCACTGAGACCGCCAGGCGAGACACCATCGAAGAACGCCAGAACATCTCCAATGCTTTGATCTTGAGAGGAGCCTGGAGTTCTTTCATGGTCATGCCGATCCGATAAAAGATTCTGGCAGCCACAGGGATGCTTCCGGTGGCCCGTCGAGCCAAGGCCGCATTGATACGGGCGGTTTTTTCGGCGTGGTGGAGCATTGCCACCAGCGCCTTGAGTCTGGGGATGGTCTGGTATCCAGAGAGCTTGCCCGACACCTTCTTGGCCAGGCTGAGATGGATGGAGTAGTACTTCGCGATGAGCATCGCTGAGTTAAAATACGAGGCCATGGCTCCGGCCACGCTTGCCACCGCCGTGGGAATTGATCTGGGACCCCATTGGCGGGACAGGACATACTGGGGGAAACGCAGGCAGTAGTTGGCCAGGAGGTACTTGCCGACTTTCATCATCAAGATGGCTTTCGTCCGGTCCACTGATATCCCCACGGATTTCGAAATCATGGGGATGAAAATCTGTTCGAAATAGGTCAGGTTGGCCTGGGCAATGGCCTGGAACATCTTGGCGGTGCGTCTGAGCCGGGCATAGTCCACCGGTGCTCCCACCGCAGAACGAGAGTGGAAGCGAACGAAGTCCTCTGCCTTGCCCTGTTTGACCTGGGCCATGGCGTATTGAAAAATCGTGGCATTGAAACTGTGGAAGATGAGACTGGATGGGTCTGTTCTTCGGCTGCCTTTTGCCCATGCCTTGATGCGCGCAATGCCCATTTTCAGCAGACCGTCGCCGTGTTGTGCATAGGACCAGCCTTCGATGAGCTGTTCGTATCCAGTCACGAGGGCGGTCAGTTGCCCCGTGCTGGTGGGCCGGTACCGCCTGAGTTGCTGGAGTCTCGTCAGGACGGCGTTTTCCGATTTCTTCATGTCTCCGGTGGCTGCAAAAATCGCTTTTAGGTCATGTTTGACGACCATGGTCAAGAGCCTGGCATACCAGAGGGAGGTATAGGCCCAGGCACCTCCACGGTACGCGAAATCATACGCTGCCGCCATGTCGCCTTCGGTGAAGAGCTGGTTTGCAGATTTCATATATTGGAGGGCGACGCCGATCTTGTGTCTGGCTCTCGGTGACTTGGCGCCAGGGTACTGCCCAGCCACGTTCAGTGCCTTCTTGAAAGTGTTAAACCAGGGCACGATGCTTTTTTTCAAAAGGGCAAAGGTGTCTCTCGGGAGAGCCATGGCCTGTTGTGTCACCGGGGCTGGTTGGGGAAAACGCCTCCCGGTGAGCAACTCGAAGGCCTGGTAGATGGTGGACACTTCCACCGCACGGCAGCCGGCGGACATGGCCAGTTGTTGGAGGTCCACGATCCGGTTCGTGCCGTGTTCCTTGGAAAAACGTTGGCCCACGGGATAGCCGAGGATCTTTTTGCCCGCCTTGATCGCGGCCCGAAACTTGTTGGGGATCCCGCCAACCGGGCCCACCGTGCCGTCTGGATTGACGGTTCCGGTCATGGTCACGTCTTTTCGGACCGGCACGTTCATCATGGCGGCCATCATGGCCGCAGTCATGAGCGTTCCCGCCGAAGGACCGTCGATGAAGCCTTTTCCCGCGACCTGAATGGAATAGTTTCCGAGGTCTCGACCCACGGCGGAGGTAGCTTGATAAGCAGCCATCCAGGCTGCTGCGCGCCAGCTTCCGCCCATGCCGCCCGACATGGTTCCGGCAATGGCCACGAGGGGCTCTCCGGTGTTGTTCGGGCCCACCATGATTCTGGTGGGGATCATGGCTCCCACGACTCTCCCGGTGACGTAGGCCAGCCCGTCGACCGCTACTGTCCGCCACCTCCGGGGAAGGGGCGCCGGATAGGCAAATGCCGGTGCTGCGGGAACATTGGTACGCGTCACCTGCCCGGTGGGGCGATTCGGCCCCGGGCCCGGCGCAACAGGGCCTTGGCGCACAGCGGGATTCGAGTTCGGGCAGCCTCCGAGATGCAAGACCATGACGAGTGAGATGACTGCTGTGGCCGGGAAAGCCGAAAATCGCATGGAAAATCCTCCTTGCAGGGATCATGCAGGACGACGGAGACGACAGTGACGACAGAATCGACGCCTGGCTCCATGGCCCCGGATTCCGAGCAAACGGAACAGGTTTCAACCGAAGTTTCGGAGTGGTTTTAGCATGGATCGCAACGGGGTCGCAACCGGCGAGATTCTGCCATTGTTGTGTTGGGAGATGCTCTGCCGACTGGCCATTCATGGATTGGCGCGTTGCCTCGATGGGGGGTCAATAGAAGTTTTGAGTGTTCCAGGTGCCCACGTAGCCAATACCGATGTGTCCGAAAGAGCAACGCATGATGTTGCAATGGTGGGAGAGCGGCGGACAATGCCCTTCTCCCGAGCCGTTCATATACATGTTCATTTCGCAGTCGGGGCCGCAACCCATGGCGCAGTTCTGGCCGCCGGGGAAATCCGCATGGAAGAGACCTCCCTGGCGCTGCATTTGATACGAATGGTTGCGTCCGTGGGCGGACCACAGAACATCCCATGCCAGGGGCTTATGACATTCGGGGGTGCCCTCGTCATCGTGACTGGCTCTGGTTCGGTTGACCAGTTCGTACATGAGACATTCGTCGGCATTGGGATCGAACCTGGTTTCGTTGGTCCCGTCTCCGTCCACGTCGTAGTCGATGGCGCCTCCCACGCAGACCTGGGTCGTTGGGACGCAGTCCAGGCCATCCGACCGGGATGGGGTGTAGCCCGAATCGCAGACGCAAACCGGGCCGTCCCTTTGATCCATGCAATACCCGTGGCCCGAGCAATTCTGTCCGGAGCAGGGAGTTGCATCGTCTACGCAAGCCAATCCTTCTGCGTGGTATCCTTGATCGCAGGAGCATTGGGCCTGGCCGCTGACCACCGAGCAGGTGCCGTGGCCCGAACAGTCCACCCCGTCACAGGGGTCGTTTTCGATGCAAG
>CAZIJS010000063.1:0-3176 GCA_964539505.1 uncultured Myxococcales bacterium | reverse complement strand
TGCAAGACAGACCTTCGGCATGATATCCGCTGTCGCAGGAGCATTGGGCCTGGCCGTTGACCACCGAACAGGTGCCGTGGCCCGAACAGTCCACCCCGTCACAGGGGTCGTTTTCGATGCAAGACAGACCTTCGGCATGATATCCGCTGTCGCAGGAGCATTGGGCCTGGCCATTGACCACCGAACAGGTGCCGTGGCCCGAACAATCCACCCCGTCACAGGGGTCGTTTGCGACGCAGGACAGACCTTCGGCATGATATCCGCTGTCGCAGGAGCATTGGGCCTGGCCATTGACCACCGAACATGTGCCATGTCCTGAACAATCCACCCCGTCACAGGGGTTGGAATCGCTCACACAGGACAGGCCCTGGGCATGGTAGCCGCTGTCGCAGGAGCATTGGGCCTGGCCGCTGACCACCGAGCAGGTGCCATGGCCCGAACAGTCCACGCCGTCACAGGGGTTGGAATCGCTCACACAGGACAGGCCCTGGGCATGATAGCCGGTGTCGCAGGAGCATTGGGCCTGGCCGTTGACCACCGAGCATGTGCCATGGCCCGAACAGTCCACCCCGTCACAGGTCGTCGATCCGCAATCACAGGTTCCCCACAACCCATCCTCGGTGCACAGAGCGGTTCCTTGGTGACCATTGGAACAAGAGCAGTCCATTTGTTGGCCGGGCTTGCATGGAGTGACGAAGATGCCCCTCGTGCAGCTATTGTGCACGAACCAGGCCGTGGCAAAGCCAAGGATGACGGTGACGGAAACGCTGATTCCACGAACTGTTTCGGGGCTGTTTCGATGGGCCATGACGTCGTCTCCAGGGTTTTGTTTTTGGCTCGTGTTCCTTTCTCGTTCGCCACACGGGAACCATTATCGCACTGCGTCTGCATTTTAGAAAGAGTTGGAAAAAGACGAAATATTCGGGTCGAGAGGGGAGCGCATTTTTTGATGAATGGGTTGTCGGTGGTCCCTCCATGTCTCCAGTTGGAAAGACGTCACTGGTCAGGTTGGACTGAGTCGTTGTCCAACGTCGCTTTCCAGGCTCCATGGCGATTTTTTGCGAACCCAATGCACGCCGTCGTAGCGGACGATTGCGATGTCGAGGGGGGGAGCACTGCGGGCCATCTTGGGCTTGTAGCGTTCAGCAGTCACCTGGACCGAGAGGAGGAATGCCACCAGGCCGGCGGCATCACGCACGGGCATGGTGAAGTCCACGCGTTGTGGGCCCCAGGCTGCGGTCTGGTGGATGTCGTCGAGGACGTTTTTGATCGTGTCGGATGGGATCTCGTGTTTGCGAAGAATTCGTTCGAGGCTTGGATGGGCGCCCCACCAGAGGGTGCGGATGTCTTCGTTGACGCCATCCCATGTCAGGGCGAGTTGCTCTTCGCCTTGGCGCAACGCCACGTTTCCCTGGGGGAACTTGACGTGCCATTGTTCGGGTTTGAAGCGGCCGGCCGAGTATCCAGACACGAGGAGATCGAGTTTTCCAGGCTTACAGCCGCAGTTTTTGTCCTGTTCCACTTGTTCTCGAATGAAATCACGCAGGCCATGGGCGATCTCTGTCATGGTCCAAGGGGGTCTGTGGGAGGCTGGGGAATCGAAGCCGCTGGTCCGGGCGTATTCGCACAGCAGGCTTCGCACCGTCCTTCCTGCGGTCAAGGCGCTGCCCCACATGGCCACGACGACTGGTAGGTCACCCAACTGGTTGAGTTTTTCATACGAGTCGTAGCGGTTCGATCCGATGCGTCCCTTCCTGGTGGTCATGGCGCTGTCTGCGCCCATGACGATGCCGTCGGAAACCTTGAATGTGACGATGGTGGTCATGGAAATGGTCCTCTCACTCGGGCTGTGTTCGGGCTGTGGTTAGGGTACGTGCGGAGGAATCTGAAGGCAAGAAACTGTTTGATAACGGCCATTGCCAGATGCATGGCCTTGGTATACAAGAGGAAAAGACGCCTGGGGCGTTGGAGAAAGCCTGACGGCCGGGGCATCGATGTTTCTGCAAGGCGTCTCGGCCTGGTCTCGTTTTCTCACAATGGTCACGAGACTCGGAATTGAATCCTCGTTTGGTTCCGGCGTCCAAGTTCGCGTGCCGCGGTGGTTGCGGTTCGAAGTTTTGCACGGGAGGTGCCAGGATGCGTCTGTTGAAAAGTTTGTTGCTGTTCGGGGTGGCTCTGACTCTCTCTCCTGCGGCGCAGGCCAAAAAGATCTATATCAATGGCGTAGATCTCGATGGAGTCTACCTGGTCAACATGACCTTCAAGGGCTGCATCGTGAAGCTCGACGCCAAGGGAAACGTGCATATCACCGCGCCCGGGTATGAAATCAAGCCCACAAACAAGCCTGCGCCCATCAAGACGCAGCCCACCGCGGCGGGTGATGCGAGAGACTATTATATCGTCTCCTTCACCAACCGGCCCGGTGCCACCCAGTACGACGTGGAGGTCTTTCTGAACGGAAAGTTCGTGCGCCGGATCCGCCACCAGGAAAAGCAGGTGGTCATGAACGTGACCCGATACCTCAAGCGAGGAAAAAACGAAGTCTTGTTCGTGGCGCGAAAGAACTATGGCGGCAAGGCGCGGGCGAGCCGCTCTCCGCTGGACTACGTGCGCGTCGTCCTGGGCCGGGGATTTTTGTCCAAGGGTCGGCTCGTCATCAAGTCCGTGGCGGCAGAAAGTAAGCGTACGGCAGCAGAAGACCGGCCGGTCATCTATGACAAGAAGGTGCTGGTGGTTCGTTGACGTCCTGCCTCTTGTTGTTCTAAGCCTGTCAGCGTTGTCTCCAGGTGGGTTTGGCTTCTCCGAGCTTGCACATCCCTGATTCCTCTGTAACACTGCACTGGCGAAACATTTACCATGGAGGCGCGATTGATGAATCGTTCGAAAGTTTTGCTTTTCGTTGGATTGGTTGCTTCGAGTGGGATGTCTCTGCTGGGCTGCAAGGACAAGGTGGGGCCCAAGCCGCCTGCATTCAAAATTCCCGCGGTGGGCGGGGGCGAATGCGACCTGGCGGCACAAAAAGGCAAGGTTGTGCTCCTGGAATTCTGGTCCTATCGGTGCCCCTATTGCCGCAAAGAAGTGGCCCAGCTCAAGAAAGTGGGATCCAAGATCGATCCCAAGAAAGTGGTCATCTTTTCGGTACACAGCTTCGGTGGTGCCAAGATGGAGCCGCAGCT
>CAZIJS010000062.1:16956-20330 GCA_964539505.1 uncultured Myxococcales bacterium | reverse complement strand
CGAAGGCCGATATTGCTGGGGGATGGCCCCACCAAAAATCTTGTCGAGGAAGGCAAATCCGCCCCCCCAAGGAAGCTGGACCACGTCCTCGCCGTCGCCACCGCCGCGGGGCAGAGGTTCCAGTTCGATGTAGCAGATTCCGTACTGGCCACGGCCACCCGTCTGTTTCTTGTGTTTGCCCTCGGTCCGGCCCACCTTTCTCTTGATGGTTTCCCGGTATGGAACCCGAGGCAAGCTCATCTCCACCTCCACCCCCATGCGCTTGAGCTTTTCCATGGTGGTGTCGATGTGGATCTGGCCCTGGCCGCCCATGACCAGTTCACCGAAATCAGCGTCACGCTCCACAGTCAGCGTGCCGTCCTCTGCAAGGACATCGGAAATCTTGGCACCCAGCTTATCTTCGTCTGCCTTGGACTTGGGACGGATCGCATAATACGTAACTGGCGCCGGAGCCGGCGGCACGTCGAAAACGACCTGCTCCTTGTCGTCGGTGAGCGTATCACCAGTCTTTGTGACCTTGAGCTTTGCCACGGCCACGATATCGCCGGCCTTGGCCTCGGAAATGGTGTCGCGCTTCTTGCCCTGGAGCACGTAGAGTTGGCTGAAACGCTCCTTGGCATCCCGGTTCCTGTTGACCACCGTGGAATCGGCGGACAAGACCCCTGAGACGACGCGGATGAGGCTCAGACGGCCGATGTCCGCGCCAGCGGTCTTGAACACGAGCCCGGAAAACGGCAAGGACTCATCGGCCTGGCGTTCCATCTCCTCCTCACCGACTCTGCCCTTGAATGGTGGACGTTGCTCAGGGGATGGAAAACTCTTGGCCAGGAGGTCCAAGAGCGGCAAAACCCCGATGTTTCTCTTCCCAGAACCGCAAAGCACCGGCACCAAGTCCCCCGAGACAATGGCGGCCTGCAGGCCGGAGGCGATCTCGTCGGGAGTCAGTTCTTCGCCCTCGAGATATTTCTCCATGAGGCTCTCGTCACTTTCAGCAATCATTTCGATGAGCGCCACCCTTGCCTCTTCCACCATGTCGGCCATGTCGCCGGGAACGTCTTCGATTCGGGCTTTCTTGCCCTCATCATCGAAATAGACGGCCTTGCCCAAGAGCACGTCCACGACACCTTTGAAATCCTGCTCCTTGCCGATAGGCACCTGCGTGGCCACGGCCTTGCGGCTCAGGCTCTGACGGATGTCTTCGAGCACCGAGTTGAAGTCTGCCCGTTCCTGGTCCATCTTGCTCACGAACAGGGCCCGGGGCAGTCCGAACTCATCGGCATAACCCCAGACCTTCTCCGTGTTTACCATGACGCCGTCCGTGGCGGAAACCACGATCACCGCGGCATCGGAGACCATCATGGCCAACTTGGTGTCGTACATGAAATCACTGGCACCAGGTGTGTCCAAAATGTTGATCTTGCGCTTGGCCCACTCGGCATGACCCACGGCCACATTGATGGTGCTCGTCCGCTTGATCTCCTCGGGTTCGAAATCAAAATTCGAATTTCCCTCGTCCACACTGCACAGCCTGGTCACCATGCCGGCATCGAAGAGCATGGCCTCGCACACAGAGGTCTTGCCCGATCCTCTTTGGCCCACGAAGGCCACGTTTCGCAGATCCTTGGTGTCGTAGACTTTCATTTCACCTACATCCTCTCAGATTTGTTGAGACTACGAGCCTTGCGCTCGGAAAGACACATATAGAGCACAGGCCCTTTTCGGGTCAAGACAGAAAAGCCGTCTTATCAGGCCTTGTTCTTTTTGTGCAGGAGACGCAGCCCGCGCAGCGTCAAGAATTCGTCCATGTCGCGGATGTACTGGGATGCTCCGACCATGAGCCTGGCATGACCACCAGTGGCGAAAATCCGAAATTCCGTCACGTCCAGTTCCCTGAGCATCCGCTCGATCATGCCATCTACGAGGCTGGCATACCCAAAAATAACGCCTGACTGAATGGACTCTTCGGTATTTCGACCCACGGCTCTCCTGGGCCGGATGAGGGGGACCTTGGGGAGCTTGGCCGCAGCCCGATGCAGGGCCGCCACGCTGACTTGGATACCGGGCGCGATGGCCCCACCCAAGTACTCGCCGCGACTGGATATCATGTCGAGAGTGATCGCAGTGCCAAAGTCCACCACGATACAGGCTTTCTTGCATGCGTCGTAGGCAGCCACTGCATTGGCCACCCGGTCGGCGCCCACCTCCTTGGGATTGTCGAGCAGGATGGGCATGCCCGTACGCACTCCAGGACCAACCACCAAGGGCCCCACGTCCAAGAAATCCACCAGGGCCTCGACCACCACGTCCTGGAGAGGAGGCACCACGCAAGCCAATGCCGCCGCACGCACCTGTTGACGGTCGATTCCCCGGAGGTCAAACATGGTGGCCAGGCCGCCCATGTATTCGTCGGATGTGGCGCCCACCCTCGTCTGGATGCGCCAGTGAGACTTGAGCGTCTCGCCTTCGAACACCCCAAATACTGTATTCGTGTTGCCCACGTCGATGGTCAGAAGCATATCAGCTCCTCCGGGTCACTCAAGCTCCTCGTCTCTTCAATCGTCCAGTCCGAAAGGAGGATACTCGCTGCGCAGCCAGTAGATGAAAAACATCATGCGCAGCCTCTGCTGGGTCACTTTCCGGCAAAACTCCCACCATCCCTGGGGGAAACGCCCGGTGAACAGCACGATCCAGACAGCGATCATCCGCAGGAAAGCCGCACCGATTCCCATGATTCCGTTGACGATGGCCACCGGGAAAACAGCGATCCCGGCCAGAAAGAGCCACAGCCTGGATGAATGCTCTGGATAGGGCACCACCACCTCCAGCCATCGGTACTCTCCATTGGGGGACATGGGTGGATATTGCGGTGCCAGGACCGACATATAGGCCTGGATTCTCATCATGAATTGAACGTATTTCCGCGCAAACTCCCACATGCCCTGGGGATAGCGCCCCGTAATGAGAATCGCCCAGAAAGCAATGAAATTGATAACCCCCATTGCAATGCCGTAGAGCCACAACATGAAAAAATGGGGGATGAGCGCGAAGATCCCCACCGGGAAGATCCCGAAAAAGAACGCCTGGGCCCGGGAAAACCGCTCTGGATATTCCATGACCAGACGCACGGGATGCTGGCCCGGAGGCAGGCTGTCTCCCGAACCATCCGATCCATCCATCCCATAGGCAGACCCGCTATAGCCCCCTCCCGAGGGCGGCGCTGCATCGAAGGCCGAGGGCGGCTGAAATCCTCCGCCCACCGCTGCAGGTGGAGGCGCTGCCGCTGGTGCTGCTGGCGCAGGCGCTGCCGCTGGGGGAGCCGCTGGTGCTGCTGGCGCAGGCGCTGCCGCTGGGGGAGCCGCTGGTGCTGCTGGCGC
>CAZIJS010000062.1:0-16856 GCA_964539505.1 uncultured Myxococcales bacterium | reverse complement strand
GGCGCTGCCGCTGGGGGAGCCGCTGGTGCTGCTGGCGCGGGCGCTGCCGCTGGGGGAGCCGCTGGTGCTGCTGGCGCGGGCGCTGCCGCTGGGGGAGCCGCTGGTGCTGCTGGCGCGGGCGCTGCCGCTGGAGGAGCCGCCGGTGCCGAAGCTGCAGGCGCTGCCGCTGGTGGAGCCGCCGGTGCCGAAGGCTGTTGCCCACCGGCCTGACCGGAAGGAGCCGCCTGGTCTGCAAAGGGATTGGGCGTGCCTGGGGCCCAAAAAAGGGTCTTTTTCGGTGCACCGCCCCCAGCAGCAGTCCCTCCTGCCGCCGGAGCTGTTCCCGCCGCAGGCATCGGTGCCCCGCAGGACGCACAAAACAGGCTTCCATCCTTCACTTCCGCACCACACTTCGGACATTTCATCGGCTCATACCCTCCTGGCTCATATCATCTGCATCGTCGTCGCTCCGTTCGACGCAGCCACGACTCCAACGGCCGTTTACATCGTCTCCGCTTCGACCCGCAAGACTCCTGTTCGACCCAGCGGATTGGCAGCAACGATACCTAAGGCTTTTGAAAAACTCAAGGAGGGAAACGGTGCGAAAGAGAGCGAAAAACTCTCGAAAACGAAAACAGGGAGAAGAACGACGAGAGCGGTGAGCAGGGAATATCGAGCCCAGACAACGGGCCCTTGCGGGAGGATCGAGTGGGCGATACTGGATTCGAACCAGTGACTTCCACCGTGTGAGGATGGCACTCTTCCGCTGAGTTAATCGCCCATGAGCGAAGAGGCCTCGCCTATAGCAAAGCCTTTCGCCGAATGCAAGTGCGAAATGAACAGAAGGTGACCCCGGCGGGGCCGTCCGCGAAATCAGCGGACGATGGCCAGGATGTCTCCTCGCTGGATGATCAGGTGAGAAACTCCGTCGATCTTGAATTCATCACCGGCATACTTGCCGTAGACCACGGTGTCGCCCTTCTTGACCACCTCGCGAAGATCCTCGTCGGTCCCCACTTCCACCACCTCTCCCATCTGGGGTTTTTCCTTGGCGGTGTCGGGTACGATGATGCTCCCGATCTTCTCTTCCTTCTGTTCGATGGGTTTCACCAAGACACGATCATCCAATGGTACGATCTTCATGGTTCCTACTCCTTGTCCTGCTTTGGCCCGACCGGGCCGCTGCCCATCAATCCTGATTGTATGACTCGCGCCGGCTCCCCGTCAGCGAATGCCCAGGAGTCGGTCGATCTTTGACTTGTCGAACCCCACGATGGGACGATTTCCAATGAGCAAAACCGGCACACCGCGCTGTCCCGACACTCTCTCCAAATCCCTTGCAGCCGATGGATTCCGGCTCACGTCCACCTCCTTGAAGCGAATCTTCTTTTGCTTCAAATAGGTTTTGGCCGCTCTGCACCAACTGCAGGTGGGGGTAGTAAAAATCACCACTTTCTTCTGTCTTGCCTCTGTCATACTCTCACTCCATCTCCAAACACCCGTCACTGCCGATTGCAGGCGTAACCTAATACTGAACTTTAGCAAGTCAACCCCACCATCCCACTCGAAGAGAGAAAACGAGACTCGACCGATTCAAAATCGCCTGGAAAACAGGAAACCGACGCCAAAAACCACGAACAACAGCCAGAAACCGCCGGTAGCAGCATGTCCGGTGGCTCGGCAACTGCACCCGCCTCCACCAGAAGCCCAGTATTCCCGATCCACCGGCTCGGCTCCCTCTGGGTCCGCCCTGGCGACAAAGCTCCTGGGCGACCCCTGGGCACCAGCCAACAGTGCCTCGACCCGCTGCGGCCCAGGCTGCGGTCCCATGATCCAAGACACAGAGGCCATGCCCCCTGCATCCGTGGTCACTGTGATCTCTCCAGCGGGATCCTGCGATGCCGTGACCACCAGCCCCCCCCCCTCGGTCACATGGAAGGTGACCACTTGCCCCGGCAGGCCTGCCCCTGTCTTCGTATCGCTCACCCGCACCACCAGCGGCTCAGAAAGACGACCACCGACGAGTCCCGCCTGCTGATCCCCGGAGACCGATTCGAGCAGCAGTCCGGAAGGATCGGGGGCCACCACGACGAAGGGGGACGACTGTCCCATGAGCATCCCGGATCGTGCCAGGAGCACCACGTTGTCCCCCACCTCCCCTACGGCCAGGGAAACGGTCACCTGTCCGTGATCGAAGGCAGGAGTCCGGTCTGGATAGGTCGCCGCATGAAGCGTGGCCAGGTCCGCGCTTGCGCTGAAATCTCGATCCCGAAGTCCCAGAGAATCCACGGCCGTGATGGTCACATCGAAGGGAACACCGGCCACTTGGCTCGCATCCACGGCATCGAACACCAGCCGCACCGCATCGCCAGGGCCGGCCCAGCCCACTTTGAGTTCGTCGAGGACCGGACTGTCGAGTCCCTGCTCGCTGGCCAGGATCGCCCGGAAGGTCACCGAACCCGACGATGCGTCGAACGAGCCGATCTCACGCCCCATCACGAACGCATCGTTGGCCTGGCCGAGTCCCACGGCCTGGGTCCATCCCTCTCCGTCGAAAAAGTACCAACTCTGCCCGCGGTCGGGAGAAATCTGGTAGCGCAGGCTGGTGCCGGCCGGCACCTGGGCGGTCTGCAAAAAGCCCACCAACGCCGAAAGACCTTCCTGCGGCTCGAGGCTGGGCGTCACCAGCCAGCCCTGTCCAGACGGATACTTCGTCTCCACCGGGCCGAACGCCGCGGTGGGCTCCGGAAACACCAAGGGCCTGTGGGCCTTCATGGCCCAAAGATTGCGCTCGTCGTCCGTGGCCGCGTCCTCCATCATGGCAAAGATCGGTGCGTCACAGGAGATCTCGCTGCCGGCGGCCACCGAAGAAAAAAAGAGTCGATTCGGATAGTAGGGGGCAAGCCCATCCGAGTGCTGCTCTGCCACCACCTGTCCAGAACCGTCCAGGATGCGGCAGGTGACCACCGGTGTGGGACTCGACAGCAGGACGTACTGCGCGTCTCTGGGCACCACATAGCGCCTGCCCAATTCTCTCCTGGGCAGAAACGTCACAGACTCGCCTCCGTCACCGTCGGCATAGGACAAGGCCGCCACCGGAGCCGAGGCCAAGATATGGACCGCCGGGCCGTTGCCCTGGCTGCCAGGATTGGGCAGGGCGTATACCTCCCCGGCATCGAGAGTGACCGACCGATGCCCAGGCCCGCTGTCGTAGATGTCTACCTTGGTTCCATCCTCCTGGGCCACCAACAACGTGTTGCCGCTGTTGGCACCCAGGAGTTCTTTTGCAGGGGCGAGATAGGGCATGGCATCGTAGGTGACGCCATTGTACGTCGTCCTTCGCGCCACCACCACCGGTTGGTCCGACTCGATGCGCAATGCATGCATGTCCGCCACGTCTGCGTCCAGGCTCAGGGCCCCACCGGCCGACACCGTGGTTTGATCAATCTGCGTCTGGCCGTCGAAGACCGTGACCTGTGCTTCCCCCAGGGGTGCATAGATGTCCAAAGAGTCCGCATACCTGGGCGCAGGATAGATGAATGCGGTGGCCGCATAGGCCAGGGGTGAAAGGGCATCGGTCCCGTCTGCGTCGAAGGCTCCATAATAAGGCCCCAGCGCAGCCACCAATGTGGGAGAATGCAGCTCGGAAGCGGCAACCCCATCCACGCCCCTGGCCCCCAGGGAGAGAGATTGTGTCCCCACCGTCAGGCTGTTTTGCGCCACGAAACTTTCAATCACCAAATCGGAAGATGCAGCCACCGGCCCGACGACGACCCCTGTCGTCTGTTCGTTCGAATAGGTAAATATTGCCTCGGCACTGCCTGGGTCGTCACGACCGGGGTTACCGAAGTAGACAAAGAACGTCTGGTCTCCTGCAGGCAGCCTCGCAGGACGGATCCACAACGCACCCTGACCTGCGATGCCGTCGAACCATTCCACCCAGGATGGCAGGACCTGGATGCCGTTGTCGTCGGTGACCAGGAGATCCGCCCCATCGAGGCGCGCCTTGTCGAAGAGCACATGCGGCGCGCCTTCCAGGTCGATTCGAACCGGCGTCTCCAGAAGGTCTCGTCCCGTCTCGTTGTGCAGGGTCACTGCCAGGCGATATCCAAATTCCGGAAAGGCCCAATCCGGCGAGCCCTGCTCAGCCAGGACAACGGCGCCACCCTGGCGCATCACCTCGGGAGACATCTCGTAGTCGCCCACCTGGTCCTGCCCCGCCGACTCCATGTCGAACCTGGCGATCCCGGCCCAGGCTCCCTGGACAGACAGCATCTCAATGGCCAGGATCGCGACCCAAAACCGCAGGCCAAGCGCCCCCTGCCACCAACGATTCTTTTCATGACTCCCTTGGATCATCGCCCATCTCCCCATCAGCCCGGGATGCCACTGCACCCGGTGTCACTGAAATCGTCTGTGTTGTTGTCCTCACGGCACTCGTGGTTGGCACCGTCTTCGGTACAGTCCCATGAGCCGTTGTCCACACAGGCCCGGACCGACGCCTGGCTGGGAGCACGAGGTGGCTCCGGCCAGAGGCAGATCACCCGTTCGCATCGCCCCGGCTTGATGGTGCCCTGGGTGCGCGGGGGATCGGCGCAGTCGATGGGTTGGCCGTCGTCTGCGTCGTAGAACGTGACCGCCACTCCGGCACCAACGCGCAGGTCTCCCTCGTTGCAGACGTCGGCCTGGATCTCGATGAAGCTGGGACATCGACGGCGTTCGTACCCGGTGATGCTCACGGTCAGGTCCGGGGCAGCGAACACGTTGTAATCAGGCATATTCTGTCGATAGTTATTGTACCGAATCCAGTTGGCCTGCTCGCCGCCCGGAGGTATGAGCCCGTCTTCGGTGATGTTGGTGATGTGGTAGGCATGCTCGTTCCAGATACGTCTGGTGGGAACCCAGGCATCATGGACAACCCCCCAAATCTGGATGGGAGTCGTGGAATCGCAGGTTCCACATCGCGAAGCGCACCAACCGTTTTCGATGAACACGATCTCGGCATTGCCGTCGTTGTCCGTGTCCGCGATGACCGTGTATTCCAGCCTGGTATGAGAATGGTTTGGCTCCTCGAAGAGAACCGTTCCATCGAACCCGCTGAAAATGCGAAAATGACATTCGTCGTTGTAGACCACTTCTGCCGCCCCGTCCCCGTCGAAGTCGAACACCGAAGAGCCGGTCACCCGAGACGAGCAGTCCTCGTTGGGCACCTTCCACCGAATTCCTGGATCCGAACAGTCGGTCACCCCCTGGGGAATCCCAGTGCAATCCGGGAGGGTTGCACAGCAATCCAGGTCCACCACTGAATAATAGTCTGCGCCGGCAACACCGATTTCCGGCCTTCCGTCTGCATCGAAGTCGGCCACCGTGGGAGGCCCGCCCTCGTTACGCCCGCAATCGATCCAAGGCAGGTGCACCTTGGCCAGGAGCGACCCGTCGTGGTTGAACACGTAGACATCCCCCTCCCTGACAGACACCACTTCTCCCTCTGGATCGCCGTCGAAGTTGCCCGTGGCATTGTATCCGTCACAAGGATAGCTCCCGGCACAACCAAGGTCGCCGTGGCTGGGATAGTCATAGGTCCACTCCACGACTCCATCGGCACGGTAGGCCGTGTTGCCCGCAATCACCTCCATGGTCCCGTCCAGGTCGAGGTCCGCCGCAATCGATATGGGGCCCATGAAGGAATTGATGCCACGCCCGTCCCTGCCCCGCCACTTGAGACCACCCGTGGCTCCGTCGAGCACCACCCTGCCCACGATCACCTCGGCCAGTCCGTCGCCGTCCAGATCCGCGATGGCCGGCTGGGCCGCGGTGTAGGCATCGTCGCCATTGGGATAGTCTGAAATCCACTTCGTGACCACGTACCCGATGGTGATGCTCACCTGGGTGACCTGCAATGTCGAGGTGGCGTCGTCGGTGCGCACCAGGCCGAATTCCAGGTCGTCGAGGTCCCCGTCCGTCCAATGGTGGCCTCCGTTGAAGGGGTTGACGGGAAACTCGCCCAGGAAACTCTCAAAGGGGGCCCCGCCAACGACGCGGTACGATTCGCTGACCGCCGTGGCATCCCCCGACCGCACCATGAGCGCCAGTTCCGCATCCCCCCCGGATGCCGCTGCCACTGCCTGCACCCGCACCGTGGCCAGGGCGGTAGATGACATGCCCCAGGTCCATGAAAACCCCTGTCTGGCTGCATGGTCCGTGGAAATCACCGTGGCGGGGCCGTCCGGCGGATCTTCGCTCACAGCCTGGTAGGCCGGACCGGCGGGGGTGACCTGCCACCCAGTATCACGACTGCTGTCGGCCTCGGGAAAGAACGTCTCGTAGAGCACGGAGCTGAAAGCCACCGTACCATGGGTCCCCTGCCCGGAAATCCAGCGCATGCCCACGATTTCCGGCCTGCCGTCGCCGTCGATGTCACCCACTGCGAGGCCGCCGGAATTGTCCAGCTTGGGACGTGCCACCACGAAATGTTCCTGGAGCTTGGTTGCATCGGCACTGCAGCGACCCGACACCACCCGGAGCACCGCCGGCGTGGCACAACAGCCATCCTGCTCGTAACGATACGAAGCAAAGATGATGTCTGGGACATCGTCGGTGTCGATCCGACCGTCGCCGTTGTCGTCGGTGACGTTTGCCACCACGGGCGCCATGACCACATCGTCGTACTGAGTCTGATCCGTCGGCGCGCCCCACCAGCATTCCATGGTGGGCGAAAACTCGCCGGGGGTGGGCATGTAGAGACAAGAGGCCGGCCCCGCGTCCTGGTCTCCATCCGGTTCTGTCGCATCCCATAAGACCAGGCCATCGAGGCCCCCATCGCTCAAGGCCGCATCGCCACCGTCCGGGCGGGCATCCCACTGACTGGCGTCGCCGCCGTCCACACCGGCATCGCGACCCGCCATGGGCACACAGAGCCCTTGATCGATGTCGCAGGTCCAACCCGTGGGGCAATCCAGGACGGATTCACAACTTCGAGCCCCCGCCTGCACCGTCGTCTTACGACATCCAGAATGCAACGCCGAGGCAACGAGCAGGCCCCATACCATTTTCGACACCATCTTCGACATGGTAAACTCCCCACTTTCCTGCGTCATCATCTCCGATGAAGCCAGGTTTCATCCATTGAATGATTCGATGGTATCTTTGAACCACGAGGAGAACAAGCGCAACCTGGTATGAAAAACGCGAAAATCAGGACACAAAATCCTGTCAAGGAGTCACGGATGGCCCAGACAAAGCCCGTAGAGCTCCGATCCCGCGGACCCACAGGTGCGGCCCGTGCCACATTCGCTCTCGCCCGAACCCACGTGACAAACCTTGATGCAGGTGCGATCCTGCGGGGTGGGCCCGGCGCAGGTCAACCCCGGACCACATTCAAGGAAGTTGGAACAGGTCGCGCCTTCGGATTTCTGGCCGCTCCCGGAAGGCTGGCAGACAGTCACGTCGCCTGCCATAATCGCCCACTTGCACTCTTCGTTGGAGGCACAAATCCCCGCTGCACCCGACACTGGGTCACAACCGTCGGAGGAGATACAGAGAAACAGGTCATCGAGCCCCACGTTCGCACCCACCGATCCGCTGCAGGTTCCGTCTGTCTCACAGGCCGAATCCCGGCCTCGACAGAACGGCAGACACTTGGCCAGGCCCTTGCCCAAGGGATCTGCACAGAGGGTCCCGCCCACGCAATCATCCCCCGAAGGATCGGGCGTACAGGGCGAATAGACCCCCACCGCCCCCTGGGCGACACAGTCGGGATGGCCGTCGATGATGGAACACTTGTTCATGCCCCCGCATTTTCGCTGCCCGAGCAAATCCATGCCGTCACAGGAATCGCCCGCGGGGTTGGGCACCCAGACATCCGGCACGAGCAAGGCATCTCGGCCCGCATCGGGAAGGATCACCGAACCGTCACCAAAGGCCTGCTGGCCCGCAGCGCCGCAGGCTGCTGCAGCGCCGCAGACCGCCCAGGCGGCCAGGAGCCCCCAAACGAGAACCGACCGTCCCGCCGTCACAGCAAGTGCTCCATTCGGTCGCGGTCGCGCTTGACTGCACAGAGTGCGCCGCACATGGAGCAGACGTCCTGTCCGGCGCCTTCGGACGACTCCTTGTAGGCCTTGGCCTTCCAGGGATCCATGGCCTGTTCGTACATGGCTTCCCAGTCCAACGATCGCCTGGCCCGACTCATTGCATCGTCCCATTCCCTGGCTCCCTTGATGCCCTTGACCATGTCGCCTGCATGGGCTGCGATCCGCGTGGCCACCACGCCTTCGATGACATCCTGGGCCGTGGGCAGCCTGAGATGTTCGGCCGGGGTGACATAGCAAAGAAAATCAGCGCCGGCCGCCGCGGCCAGGGCCCCGCCGATGGCAGCCGTGATGTGATCGTACCCAGGGGCCACATCCGTGACCAGGGGACCGAGCACATAGAACGGCGCATTGCCGCAGAGCCGTTTTTGAAGCCGCACGTTGGCATCGATCTGGTCGAGCGGCACGTGGCCGGGTCCTTCGATCATCACCTGGCAGCCCGCCTTTCTCGCCCGGTCCGCCAGTTCACCCAGAACCACCAATTCGCTGATCTGGCCCCGATCCGTGGCATCGGCCGTGGCGCCGGGCCGCAGTCCATCCCCCAAAGACAGCGTCATGTCGTGTTTTGCACAGATGGAACACAACTCGTCGAACCGTTCGTAGAGAGGGTTTTCGTTGCCCGTGCGCTGGATGTACTCGGCCATGAGTGACCCACCGCGGCTCACGATTCCCTCGATCCGCCCCGATGCATCCAAATCCGCCACGGTGCGACTGGTCACCCCGCAATGGACGGTGATAAAGTCCACCCCCTGCTCGCCATGTTTCTCGATGGCCTCGAAGAGTCGATCCGCATCAAAAGTCTTGGCCGAACCCATCTCTGCGGCAACCTGGTAGATGGGCACGGTCCCCACCATTACGGGACTGCGCTCGATGATGCGCTCTCGAATGGCATCCAGGTCGGTTCCCGTGGACAGATCCATCACGGCATGGGCCCCATACTTCACCGCGAGGTCGAGCTTTTCCAGTTCTTCGGTCAGAGATTGGCGCAACCCCGAAGCCCCGATATTCGCATTGATCTTGGTTTTGAGTCCGGCCCCGATACCCTCTGCACGGAAGGTGCGATGGACGTTGTATGGAATCACCAGGGTTCCCTCGGCAAGAGCCTGCCGAACAACCTCGGGCTCGATGCCTTCATTTTCCGCCACCTGCCGCATCTGCTCGGTGATGATTCCGTCTCGTGCCTGTTGTAGCTGTGTCGCCATGAACTGTCTCCCTGATCCCACGCCGGGCCGAACCTCGCCGGCGAAAAAGCGTCTTATTCACTGCTCAGTCGCGCCTCGTGGTCCAACGGTCGATGACCCTGTCGGAGCATAGTCTCCGAAATTCGCTCGTCAAGCCGGAGGGCTTGCCCGTGACTACGGGGGCGTAGTGATCCGGACAATGGGCTTTTCCGGCATGGTGGCCACCAGGGCCCCGGCCGTGGCCGCTGCAGCCACTCCGGCCCCCACGGCCACCCAGAACCACCATCTCTTGTAGAAGGGCCGCTCCCTGACACACTTTCCTGCAATACACTTACCACCGGGACAATCGTCGTCGGTCAAGCATGCAGCAGCCAGGGCCTGCCCCAGATCATATCGTGGACGAGGCTGCCAGAGCGCAGCCACGATGTCTCTGGATGCGGCCCGGCCAGGGACCGGATTCGGTCTTCGCACCCGCTTTTTGAACGATTTCGAGGAGGCCAGGTACCAACTTGCCTCGGCATCGTCCACCGAGGCCCTGCAAAAAATGATCTCGGATCCACCAACCTTCGAAGCCAGAGCAATGAGAGCCCGCCCTGGTTTCTGCTTTTGGCGCAGTTCCCGTTCGGCACCGGTCACCAACGCGCGGAGGGCCTTGCCCCTGGGATCGGGCATGACCGTCGGGTTCCAGATGAAACCGCTGGCATCCACGTCGATGAAACGACGCACGGGCACGTATCCTATGCGCCGTAGGACGAGAAAATGTCGCCCCAGGGGAACGTTTTTGATCTCCATGGGTGCAACCCCCCTGGCTCTGCCGTCCAGGAAAACCCGAGCCCATCGACGGTTGCGCAGGATCACCCTGCCGGTCCTGCGGCTGCTGGTCAGCGCGACTCTCCGATAGGCCGATATCACCTCCGGCGCAAAGCGCTTCGAGGAAGGCAGAGCCTTGGGATCGAAAAACGAAGCCACCCGAAACGCCCTGGCTGCGGCAGCCGCATCGGCAACCTTGAGATTGGCCGCACCAAGATAATAATGCGCTCGGACATATTTCTTCACCAAGACCGGCAGGGTCCCGTATCGGAGCATGAGTTTTTCCAACCTGGAGGTCGCCACGCGCAAAGCAATGATGGCCCGGGAATACCGGCCCGCCCGGTAGCGCCTCACTGCGATCCGGCCCGCCTTTCGAAACTCGAGATAGTCCAGGTCCGTTGGGTCGAACGGTTTGATCACAGAACCTCGCACGGCAATGTTTCGAGCAGCCAGCGCCCGTTCCACCTCCACGGCCAACTTGGCCGCAATGGTCCAGGTGCGGTCCCTGGCAACCACGACAATTTCGACGCCCGGGGATGGTGCGGCAAAAACGTCACCTGCACCAATGGCAACCCAGACTCCCAATGCGGCCCACCCAAGCCAGTATCGTCTCCTCACACAGACCTCCACGAGTCCACGAGAGCCGGCGTCCGCAGAGCGCATTCGCAATCCCCGCAAAACGCTTGAGGCCCGAAACAATCGTTTCATCAATCGGGTCCTTCCCTTATATAACAGGAGCCATTGACCGTCCAGGGGCCCTTCCCCTCCAAACCAAGGCGCCGGCATCGACAGGTCGCCGTCACTGCGACACCGAGGGACAGACCGACGCCAGGAGACAATCCGCACAACGAGGCTTTCTGGCTTTGCAGACGAGCCGACCGTGCCACACGAGCCTGTGGCTGAAACCAATCCATTCCTCCCTGGGCAGGATGGCCATCAGATCTCGTTCGATCCGAACCGGATCGCTGCTCTCGGTCAGCCCCAATCGTCCTGCCACCCGCTTGACATGGGTGTCGACCACCACGCCCTCGGGCCTTCCGAAGAAACTGCCCAAAACCACGTTCGCCGTCTTTCTGGCCACGCCGGGCAAACTCGTCAAGTCCTCCATCTGGTCCGGCACCCGGCCATCGAAACGGGCCACCAAGGCTTCGGCCGTGCCCTTGAGATGCCGTGCCTTGTTGCGAAAAAATCCCGTCGACCTGATGAGTTCTTCGAGCCTGGCCTGGTCCATGGCCTTCAGAGATTGAGCATCGGGCGCCTCTGCGAAAAGCTCCTTGCACACCTGATTGACCCGCTCGTCGGTGCATTGGGCCGAAAGAATCGTGGCCACGAGGAGTTCGAATGCATTTCGGTGCTGCAACGCCGTGCCCGCCCGAGGGTATTGCTTTGCCAACAACTCGACGACCTTCGATGCCCGCTGCTTCCTCTCCTCCAATAGGTTGTCGTCAACAGACGATCCCCTTCGTCGGGCCCTGTCCACAGTCGCCCCGGAGTTTCTACGCCCCCCCTTGCCAGGTCCCTCTCTGCTGCGCCCACCGTTCTTCCTGCCGCTGCGCTCCGTCATTGTCTCTTCTCCACGTTGAAACAGGCCACCAACACTTCTCCTCGCGCATGCTCATTTCTACCAGGCATGACAGAGGAACGCCAACGCCTTGCATCATAACATGATCACGACGCGTCGGATGCAATGCCCCCACAATTGAATCGCTCGGAAGCCACCATGTCCATCCGGCAATCCCTGGGGAAGGTCTGCCACCCCTCTCGCGTATCCTGGAGCCTGGGATTGTTCTGAATCGAACGAGGACGCGAACAACAATTTCTGGATAACAACCATCCAGTTCATGGATCCTTGATCTTGACTCACAAAATGAAAACGTTAGTATCACTTTTCATGTGGGAGGGACAAAACAGCTGTTTTCGTCCCAGCCCAAATTTCGGGAAAGCCCCGAACAACACACAACGAAGGAGGAAGGTACGATGAAGAAGGCTCTCAAGAAGGCTCTGCTCACGCTGGCCGCGGCCGGCATGCTCGCAGCGAGTGCTTGTTCCTATGCCGGAATGGCGTCTCACAACGGCAAGCTCTACGTTGCCCGCAACGATGCATTCCTCTTCGGTGCCCTGCGTGGCATCTATGCCTGCACCGACGCAGGCGGCACGCTTCAGTGCACCAAGGCGGGCAATCCGTAAGCCCAACGCCTCCGTCGTTCCATAGTCCCACCACATGTTGATTCCATCGACACATCAACCGACTATTCAAGACCCGGCGGGTTCCACCAGGACCCGTCGGGATCCTCTCCCACTCATCACAGTCGCATCCATCCTCCTTGCCGTCTTCGCCTTGGGTGGTTGCAAGGACCGGCAGGCCACAGGCCCTAAGCAGACCCGGCCCCAATCCAGCCGCTGTCCCAAGGCCTCGGTGGCCTGGTCCCTGTCGACAACCAAGGCTCCGTACAAGAGGGCGGGGCTCTCCACCAACCCCCCGGGGCAAGAAGAGGCCCTCATGGGCAAGGTGCCCACATTGGTGCAAAAATGGGCCAAGACATGTCAAACCAAGGGTCAGTGGAGTTGTTCCTCGGCGGCAGTGGTGGGATTTCTCCAAAAAGACGCGCAAGGCACCCTCACGTCGGTCCAGGCGATCACCCCCTGCCCGGCTGCCCGCTGCCTTGCACGACAGGCGGCGCGATCCCGCGTTCGAAAAGCCAGACCCGGCACAGACATCTGCATTTACGTGGAACTCGAAAGACCCTGACCCACAGAGACAATCACCGCTTCGTGGCTCCCGGCACAGGATGAAGGGCACGCTGCAACATGCGCTTGAAATGGAGATATTCCTTGAGCGCATATGAAAGACCGCCCACGGCGATGCGGAGGGAAAAAATCAACTTGGGCACCAGCCGTCCATGGTGCGTCATCAGCTCGAGGTCCGCAGACAGGACACTCCACCCAACACCCACCACCGCACCACCGCCCCCGTCCCATGTCATCACGGTGGACAGGTGACCGGACAGCCCGGTGGTAATGTGCACGAGATCCAATCCCAGCCCTCCATAGAGAGCGTCTCTGTGGAAAAACCGCGAAGAAAATCCCACCACCGGCCCCACAGACACATACCAATAGGGTTTGATCACCGAATAGCCCAGAAGCATCCTGCCGGCCAGGTCCCAATCCTGCCCCTCGGACACCGGGACCACGGCACCGACGTATAGGTCCAGGGCAAACCAATGGTCATCTGGTGCCTTGATTCTGGGCTGGGCTCGAACCTGTGCCGGCATGGCCCACAGGAAGGCCGCCAGCCCAAGGGCCAACCAGAGACGAGGCCGTCCATCGATGCCGCCTTCACAACAACGTGCCTGGTTCCCCGCGCGGTGCAGGAGGCCTGCATGACAACCTGTGTCTTTCATGACTTTGAGCGATGACATCTTCCTGCGGTCCTGTCAATCCGATCTCGACTCCCGGCACAGTGGATATCGCTGATCCTGGACAGCCGGCAAGACCCTGGTAGCCTGAATGTGCCACGTTCTTAGACAAAGGAGAAGCCTGTTGGCCAACCTCGGCTACATTCAAGTCACTCGGGCCTGCAATCAAGCATGCCGCTTTTGTTCGAACCCGCCCATCGAACGTCGGCAAACCTTCGAACGAGTGGCAGCCGAGCTGCTCGACCTGGCCGAAAGACACTATGACGGCGTGATCTTTACCGGAGGAGAACCGACGCTTGCGCCATTCCTCGATCAAGCCCTTCGACAAGCCTCCCGGCTCGGCCTGGAAGCCAGGATCATCACCAACGGCCAACTCCTCGCCCGACCCGACGTCCTGGAACGTCTCCTGGCCTCCGGCCTCGATCATGTCCACGTCTCGGTTCATTCGTATCGGCCCCAGGTGCAGGCCGACCTCACGCAAAATCCCGAATCCCTGGCCAACATCACCAAGGCCCTCGACAACCTGGGACGTGCCGGGGTCACCACCGACATCAACACGGTGATCTGCGCACAGAATGCAGATCATCTCCATGAGACGATTTCCTGGCTCATTACGGAATATCCCTTCCTGCATCACTTCGTCTGGAACAACCTCGATCCGGAAATGAACCGCTGCCGGGACAATCCCGACGTGATCCCACGTCTCTCCGATTTCGAACTATCGCTTCACCTTGCCATGGAACGTCTCCAGGCCACGAAACGAAGCTTTCGCGTAGAACGCGTGCCTTTGTGTTACATGACCGAGTTTGCCTTCGCATCGACGGAAACGAGAAAAATCGTCAAGGGAGAAGAACGCGTCGTCCATTTCCTCGACGAACAGAAGGGCACGGTCCGCCAGACACAATGGCGTCACACCAAAGCCGCCTGTTGCCGACAATGCCGCCTCGACGAACTGTGTGCTGGACTCTATGCACCAGATTATTTCCCAATCGAAGAACTCTACCCCGTCTTCACGGACCCGGATTCCATCCGTGAGGCGATCGTCGGGTCACGTCGAGCCAGGGCGCGGAGACGCGACGACACCTCGGATGCTTCCACCGGCTCGAATTCCGACCAGCCGTAGCGCTCGACATACTCACGCCAGACCCCTTCGCACCAGGCATTCCAACCACAACGGTCACATGCCGGGCCCTTGGCCTTGCCTTCGGTGAGACGGTACGACCGATAGCTCTCGAGCACAGTCGTGGCATCGAAAATAGAGGCATCGGGCAAGATCCACTCAGCCATGTGTTCTTCATATCCAGGCAGGATGCAGGCAACAACGGCCTCGGTCCTCGCAACGACCCCAGCCAGACGGCCCACTTCCAGCCCATCGCGGACATAGGGCGAGACGAGGGCCATCCTGGGCACGATGGAAGCAAAGTTTGTCGCGGCACTTCCCAGGGCATGCACGAATGCAAACTGGTACTGTGTCACCCCGAGCCCTGTGAGCAGTTCTGCGATCTCGGGCAGATGCCGAAAATTCGACCGGGTGATCACCGTGTTCGTGATCACCGGAACCCCGAGGGTCACCAG
This sequence comes from uncultured Myxococcales bacterium, assembly GCA_964539505.1. Lineage (GTDB taxonomy): Bacteria > Myxococcota_A > Polyangia > HGW-17 > SLPX01 > CAZIJS01. Next base: position 1,808 of record CAZIJS010000062.1, on the reverse strand, counting down.
ATTCCGTATGCCCGCCAGAGTCTGGTCGAAACTCCCCGCCACTTGGGTCAGGTAGTCGTGCAGATCGGCTCTGTGGCCATGAAGGGCGGGAGAAAACTCCGTGGCTCCCGCCTGGACCAGTTCCAGGCAAAGCTTTTCATAGGCAAGCATCCGGCCGTTGGTCTGAATCTGAATCGTGCGAAAGCCCAGACTCCTTGCATGGGCCACCAGACGCACCAGGTCCCGACGGATGGTAACTTCTCCTCCTGTGAGCACCACCGCGTCAGCCCGGGCCCTTGCGCTCTCGATCCGCTGCATGGCCTCTGCGGTGCTCAAATTTCCATAGCGCGAACGCTTATTCCCCTGGACACAAAACCGACATCGGTTGTTGCAGGAAAACCCGAGTTTGACATCCACGCGATCAGGCACGCATCCATCCGTCAAGGGCTGTAGATTCCATTGGAGAGTTCCACATCAAAGGCATCACAGGATACCTGAGACCCATTGACCTTGAAGATCCGAATGAAATAGGTCGCAGACTCATCCTGACACTGGTTGACTCCATCACCGTTCCGGCTCGGATCGTTGGTGCAGCGACATTCACCCACCGCTGACGTCCCGCTCCCTTCCCGGTAGTTCGTATACCAGGCATAGTCCGTCACAGGCTGGGCACAGGCCATGGCCTGTGAACAGTCTCCCTCGTGAATCTCCATGCGGTAGGAATCATGGGGATTGGTCACGAAAAACGCCCGAAAATGAAACGAGTCACAGCCACCCTGTGGTCCCTCGGGCAGGTCCAGGGCCTGGATCCGATACCAGACCTCACCACCATGATCCAGGATGCCCGACAAATCGATGGTCTGGCCCGAATCGTCTAGGCTGCCCAGGTCGTCTGCCTGGTCGCAGGTCGCCCCCCCGCCCTGTGGAATGGCACATTCACAACCATTTGAAAAGTCTCCATCCAGGTCCGCAAAGCCCTCGTTGCATGAATCCACCACACAGCTTCCAGCCTCACACCGGGGCTGACCGTTGGTTACTTGCCCGCAGAGTAGCTCGGCCGACCCGTCATCCACCTGACCATTACAGTCATTGTCCTGGAGGTCGCAGACCTCGGGCTGAGGCTGACAGGACTCGAGACAGTCGAGAACTCCGTTGCCGTCCGAATCCACCTCGTCGGCAGGGATCTCACCGTCACAATCGTCATCCACTCCATTGCATGCCTCTGGAGCTGGTTGCCGGGCGTCACAATCGTCCCACCCGTCCTGGGTGCAGACCTGCTCCCCGTGACAGGTCCCAAACTCGTTGCTGTTGGCGCAAGGCCTGGCGGCCCCCACCCGGTCTGCGTTGCAATCGCAGGTGCCCCCCACGGGTTGACATTGATTGTCGCTGCACCGATACCCCTGGGGACAGGTCCCGTCATACGAACAGTCCCTACCGCACACCCTCTCCCCGGAAGCAATCTGGAGGCACTGGTCCGAAGGAAAGGGACAGTCCAGCGGCCCCTCGCAGGGACGACAGAGCCCCCCCCGGTCGGGGAGGCAATAAAATCCGCTGCCAGGCGACTCCTCCCCGGACGGCGCACCCGTGGGATCGACATGAGCACAATAGGAGCCCTCTGGGCAAGATCCGCAGGCAAGAGAACAGATTTTTTCCGCCCCGACGAAAAGACAGAGTCCCTCGGCGCAATCATCGGAGTTTTCGCAGGCTCGCCCCACCACACCGCTTCCAGACGCATCGACTGAAGTCACCGATCCATCTTTGGCAGGAGAGGTCGTAATGGACCTCGCACAGCCGGAAAAAACCACCCCACAGGCCACCAGCACAGTCAA
>CAZIJS010000061.1:0-20420 GCA_964539505.1 uncultured Myxococcales bacterium | reverse complement strand
CGTCCTCTCGCGCCTGCGCAACGCAGGCCTGGTGGTCCGCGTCTCCGGCGATGCCGACGGATTCATGCCGGCCCGTCCCCTCGATTCCATCAGCGCAGCCGACGTGGCCGGACTTTTCGAAGAACCCGACATGTCGGTGGCAGACCAAGACAAGCTCGACGCCATCCTGGAGTCTCTCGACCGGCAGGTTCACGAAACACTCGATCAGGTCAGTATCGCCGAGTTGGCCCGAAGTGCATCCCGAAGTCCATCGTCTCTCCAGGACTCCAAAGTCACTTCCAAAGCCACCGCCCATCGAATCTTCACAGCAGACTTGTCGGGGGCGCAGGTTGCTCCCATGAGACAGCCGGCCTCGTCGGACCAGCTTCCCGCGGAGAAAGAACCATGACCCACGTCCCGCTGGAAGAGCCATTCCCCCAGGCTCTGGCACGTCTCATCCGGGGACGCAGGAGCATCCGGAGATTCCTTCCTGCCGCCGTGCCGGATTCAGATATCGAGTTCGTGTTGGAAGCCGGACGGTGGGCACCTTCGGCGGGCAATGCCCAACCCTGGATCTTTTTCGTGATACGCTCCCTGCAAACCAGGAAAGCGCTCGCGAAAGCCGCATCCCAGAAATTCCTGTCCCAGGCACCAGTGGTCCTGGCTGTCTGTGCCGACATTTCCCGGGCCCAAAATGCCTATGGAAGTCGTGGGGCGCAACTCTACTGCATCCAGGATACGGCGGCGGCGGTGCAAAATATGCTCCTGGCAGCAACGGCGCTGGGGCTGGGTTCATGCTGGGTGGGAGCGTTCGACGAAGACGCAGTCAGCAGTTTGTTGGACCTGCCTGAAAGCATCAGGCCGGTGGCCCTGGTTCCTTTGGGCACAGCGGCAGAGGAGCCCCTTGCACGCCAGCGGCGACCCCTGGAAGAAGTGATCCGGGAAATCGACTGAGCATCACCGCAGACGCAAACAGCCCAGACTGGCACAGTCTTTCTGTCAGCTCTCGTCTTTGTCCAGGATGTTGCCGTCCAGGTATTCGCTGAAAATCTCGTTTTCATCGATGACCCGGGAGCGGGGACAACCCCAGACATCGCACAATGCCACCACGTGCGCGTCGTCGAGATCTTTGGTCAAATAGAGCTTGCGGAGCATTCCATGTCCCTCGCAGGTACAGCGAGCAAACTCGGGCAATTCCACCCCACAGACAGGACACTTCAGTGAAAGTCTCGTCCCCTCTTCGAAGGAGATCCCCTCCTTTCGGCGATCTCCATGGAAGGGACTGAGGACCACATCGCCTTCCTTGGTTCCATCGCCCACCCGGAGTCGGATACCGCCGTATCCATCGAAGCGCTTGTCCTCGCTGTCTACGACATTGTGGCCGTTGGGGCAAAAGAGCTGCGTGACGATCACCACCACCTCGTCTTCCACCATCACCCCGGCCTCAGGGCTGGCCTCGTTTTTTGCCACCCTGAGGCGATCTTTGTCGATATGCTTTTTCGTCATGCTCTGAAAGCTCCTGTTGGCACCTGCAGGAAGACATCCGACCTACAGACGCTGCCGCGCGTCGACCTATCGGTCGATCCGTTCCACCCAACCAAAGGGATCTTCGATCTTACCATACTGAAGATGAAGGATGTGATTGTAGAGACGCTCGGCCAGGGGCCCTGTGCCTCCGTTCCCCACGACCACCTCCTTGCCCTTGTACGAAATGGCCTTCACCGGAGAAATGATGGCCGCTGTTCCCGTCCCGAAACACTCCTTGAGCCGACCAGACTCGGCCCCTTCCATGACTTCGTCGATGGCGATCTTGCGCTCGGCATATTTCAGTCCCCAATGATCCGCCAACTTGAGCACCGAGTCGCGGGTAATCCCAGGCAACAAACTCCCGGTAAGCGGGCTTGTGCACAGTTCATCGTCGAACAGGAAGAAGATGTTCATTGTGCCCACTTCCTCCACGAAGCGCCGCTCCACTGCGTCCAGCCAGAGCACCTGCGTGTATCCCTTGGATGCCGCTTCCCGCTGCGCCTTGAGACTCGCCGCATAGTTTCCCGCAGTCTTTGCCGATCCCACGCCACCGGGCACGGCGCGAACGTACTTCTCGGAGACGAAAATTTTGACCGGGTTGAAGCCCTCGGGATAGTAGGCCGCCACCGGACTCATGATTATGTAAAAAAGATAGGACTGCGACGGGCGCACCCCGAGAAACGGATCCATGGCGATGATGTTGGGCCTGATATAGAGCGAACAACCCTCGGTGCGAGGGATCCATTCCTGGTCGAGCAAGACGAGCTGCTTGAGCGCCCGTGAAACATACTCGATATCGACCTGAGGCATCACGAGCCTCTCGCAGGATGCATTGAGCCTGGCGAAATTGTCTCGGTGCCGGAAAAGGTAGATACCCTCGTCCTTCCCGCGATATGCCTTGAGCCCCTCGAAAGCCTCCTGTCCATAATGGAGCACCATGCAGGCAGGATTCATCTCGAAATTGTGGTACGGCTCGATCCGCGCATCGTGCCATCCGCGCCCTTCGTGATACCACATGGTCAACATGTGGTCTGTGAATTCCTTTCCAAAACCGAGCTGCATATCACCTCTGGGGACTGGCTGTCCTTCGACGCGAATCACATCCTGGGTCATGACTGTCTCCTTTCAAAAATTCCTGCCACCATAAATGCCCCGTCGGTTCGAACACCCGCAAAAAAAGCGGACTTTCCCCGGTCCACAAGACCAGGAGGCGGCAAAAAATAGCTTTTTCCAAGCGCATTTTTAGCCCAGTCACATGTTCACTGCAACCCCTGAAAAAACACCCATCCTCGACAGAATCGGCTGTCCTGAGTCCGTCTTGGATCGAGTCAATCGAGCCATTCGGGGAAACGCAACGCATTGGCAAAAAAATTGACTGTCGAATCACGCCATGGAGACGGCACGATGCCAAAGGGTCACGTCGTGTCGGCGGGAGGATGGAACGGAACCAATCAGGAGAGGTGACTCACGACAGAGACGATCACGGGAAAAGCAATCAGAAGTTGGCTTCCCAGGCGTCGATGAACTGTCTCAAGATGACGAAGTACCCCAGGTCGTTGGGATGGATGCAGTCATCGTTGATGAGGTTCTCTGGGTCCGACGCAAGGGGATAGAAGGTGTCGACCACCACGGCGTCGTTGGCAGCGGCTACGTCGCGGACGATGTCGTTGAATCCGCGAGCCAAGGGGGTGTTGGGCATGCCTTCGAAGACAGCGTTGCCCAGTTGGCCGACCTGGCCGCCCGTGGGGTCACAGGCACTCTTGAGCATGGGGTTGTACTGAGTGGTTACCAGCATGGGGGTGTCATCACCCAGGCCTTCGCGCATCTGGCCCACCGTGGCACTGAAGTTCATCTCGAAGTTTACGAGAATACCGTAGAGCGTCACGATGCATTGGGTCATGTCCGGTTGGAAGCAGACCGCGAAGTCGGGAGAATTCAAAAATGCCCGGATGTCGTTACCACCTCCATCACAGCCCACCACGGCCACGTGGCGATGGAATCGGGCAGCCTCGTCCAAGACGTCCGGCACCTGCGCCAGGACCTCGTCACTCGTGGCCCCTGGGACAGCAGCGTTGTACAAGACCACCCTGGCCAGACGATGCTTGTTGATGGCATAGTCCCACATGAGATACCACCGAAACGGTTTCATGAAGCCCGCCTCGTTCGTGGAACCCACCCCATAGGTGACCGAGGCTCCGACAGCCGCCAGGAGAACCCTGTTTCCCCGGTGCCGTCCGCGGAGGGCCTGCCCCGTCTGTCCGGTTTCCACCGGATCCGCCTGGCCGCAAGCCGACAAAGCCACTGCTGCCACCGCTGTCCAAAGCATCCGACGGTACCTCATGACTTCGACCTCCTTGTTTCTGGGGCCAACCGGCCCGTTTACTATTCGACCCACGTTTAGCATATCGCAATCTAGAGAGGCTTTGCAAGCAAAAAATCCAAAAAACTTCAATGATATCAATAGGTTGTAATCTGCGTAATGCTCTTTACAGAGATTTCATTGCGCTTTTGTCCGCCCCTTTTGTCACTGACGAGGCAAAGTACCCACCCATGCCGGCTTTCTTTCCGACACATTTTTGTCTGCAAAACAAAGCGGCCGACTATTCCACGGTCACGGACTTGGCCAGATTACGGGGTTGATCCACGTCCGTGCCCTTGTGATCTGCGATATGATAGGCAAGCATCTGGAGTGGGAGCACGGTCAAAAGCGGTTGGAGGGGTTCGGAAACAGAGGGCACGAGAAACACGTCGTCGGCAATGCTGCCAACCCTGGTGTCGCCCTGGCTGGCCACTGCGATCACCCTGCCCTGCCTGGCACGGACTTCCTGCACATTGGACAACATTTTTTCGTAGACTGGTCCACTGGGCATCACCGCCACCACGGGCAAATCCTCATCGATGAGCGCAATGGGGCCGTGTTTCATCTCGCCCGCGGGATAGCCTTCTGCATGGATATAGGAAATTTCCTTGAGTTTGAGGGCCCCTTCCAGGGCGATGGGATAATTGATACCCCGTCCCAGGTAGAGAAAATCCGATGCATTCGCATAGCGCCTGGCCATCACTTCGAGGGCCGCCCCTTGCTGGACCACGTGATGCATGAAAGAAGGAATCTGGGCCAATTCCTCCAATAGTTTCCCGGCCTCGGCTCGACCCAGGTTTTCATTCCTGCGTCCCAGGTGCAAGGCAAGGAGCACCAGGACTGTGATCTGCGTGGTAAACGCCTTGGTCGAGGCCACGCCGATCTCAGGTCCCGCATGGGTGTAGACCGCGGCATCCGCAGTCCTGGGAATCTGGGAATCGATGACATTGGTCACGGCCACCACCCTGGCCCCGCGTTCCTTGGCAGCCCGAACCGCGGCAAGGGTGTCGGCCGTCTCCCCCGACTGGCTGATGGCCACCAGAAGGTCGCCCTTCCCGATGAGGGGATCTCGGTATCGAAACTCGGACCCGAGGTCCACCTCCACCGGAATGCGCGCCAAGGACTCGATGAGGAACTTGCCCACCAGGCCGGCGTGGTAGGAGGTTCCACAGGCCACGATGAACACCTTGCGCAGGGATTTGGGATCCAGGTCCAACCCGTTGAGATTCACGTCCCCCTGCTCCAGGAGCACCCGGCCCATGAGCGTGTCCGACACGGCTCTGGGTTGCTCGTGGATCTCTTTGAGCATAAAGTGCTTAAAGCCCTCTTTTTCAGCCATCACCGGCGACCAATCCACCGTCTTGACCGACCGGCGCACGGTTTCTCCCGTTGCTGCGTCGAGCACCTCGATCCCAGCGGCGCCCACCACCGCCATGTCGCCATCCTCCAAGAACAGGATCCGCCTCGTGTGAGACAAAATAGCGGGAATGTCCGACGCCACGAAACTCTCGTCCTCCCCGAGCCCCACCACCAGGGGAGAACTGTTCTTCGCACAAAAGACCCGGTCCTCCACGCCATCCACCAGGATGGCCAGCGCCCAGGTGCCACGCAGCCTCGCCAGAGCGGCCCGGACCGCACCCACGGGGTCTCTGCCGGACTCGAGTTCAAAGTCGATGAGATGAGCCACGATTTCGGTGTCTGTCTCCGAAGCAAAACTGCGACCCTGTTCGGAAAGCTCGGCCTTGAGCGCCAGGTGGTTTTCCACGATCCCGTTGTGCACCAACGTGACTCGGCCCACTTTGTGGGGATGGGCATTTGCCTCCGAAGGTCCTCCGTGCGTGGCCCACCTGGTGTGGCCGATGCCGAGCCGGCCCATTATCCTGTCCTGGAGCAGGGCCTTCTCGAGGGCTGCGAGTTTGCCCAGCGAGCGTACGACCTTGGTCTGCCCCTCTGCCATGACCGCCACGCCGGCCGAGTCGTAGCCGCGGTACTCCAGCCGTTTCAGCCCATCGACCAGGATGTCGAGACAGTCACGTCCACCCACATATCCAACGATTCCACACATAGTCTGGCAACCTCCACGAGACCCTGCATTCGTTTTCGCCTTTTTCCCACCTCGGCCTGGATGCGTCAAGATCCACGGGGCCGCCAGACCCTGTCGTCAATCCCCGGCCCTGCGCAGTCGAAACCGACGATGCCACCTCGGGACAGCCCTGGTTCCAGCAACCACGAGTCGCCCTGTTTCCAGGGTACAGCCCCGCCCCGACACCACCCCGTCATTCCGTGAGATGCCTCGTCCCGTCCTGAGTAGTCTCTGCGATCACTGCTGCCGCTCGAAAGCCCCCATGTCTACCACGTTCGTCCCCTCGTTGCCTACTGCCGGAAGGTCGACGATTCGTTGGTTGTGGTCCAGATCCCACTGTGATGCCACCGAATCATCCCCCGCGTCCAGGCAAGGGGAGTCGGCGCGCAACCGAAAATCCTGGTTTGCCGGATCGACGAATCCAGGACTTTGACTGATGTTTTCCCCCAAGTCGTTGATGGTTCCACTGGGGTCTTCCACGTCGGAACTCTGGAGATCAACCGAACCATCCCCCATGTGGCCAGGTCGTTGCCCTGGTTCGCCCAGAAAATACCGTTGTGCACTGCGAGGAGAGAGCCGTCTCCCACCCGAAATCCGCCGGTCCTGCCACTGTCGTCAATGGCCCGATTCGATACGACGGTGCAATTGACCAGCAGGGCCGTCGCCCCTCCGAACAAAAATCCTGCGCCTCCGTGACTGGAATCATCCGTGAGGCGGTTTCGGAAAAACAGCGAGTCGTAAAATTCAGTCCGCGCCGTGCCGCTCTGCGATTGACCGACCCGGACAGCGCCCGCCTGTGAAGAAGCCCTGTTTTCCAGAAACCAGCACCTATCGAAGCGCGCCGAAGCTGTGTCGCTGTTGTCCTAGATCATGACCGCCCCACCCCGATGGGCCTGGTTATCCCGAAAGACCACGTCTCGGAACGTGGCGTCCCCGCCATGGGCCACCCGGACGGCCCCCCCGCTGTCGGCTGCGACATTCCCAGAAAACATCACCTGGGAAAGACTGGCGGTTCCCCGGATGCCCAGGGCGCCGGCATCATCTTTGCTTTGGTTTCCCTCCATCCAGACACGATGCAGGTCCAGCGTCGCCCTGTCACGCAGGAAAAAAGCTCCTCCGTTTCTGTCGGAGGCATTGTCCAATGCCGTGGCATCACGCACCGTGACATGGCTTCCTGCTGCCATGTAGAGAGCGCCACCGTAGCCATCCCAACCGATGTCATCGTTGTGGAGGGCGTCGTTTGACTGAAATTCAACGGACTCAAACGCCACGTTGTCTCCAGCATCCACGAAGACAGCCCCTCCTCTTGCAGCGGTGTTGTCACGAAACAAACAACTGCGGACATTCAGGGCCATGCCCGAGACAAAGAGACCGCCGCCGTCTCAAGCGTTCCAGGCTCCCGTGATCTCGAATCCGTCGAGAGTCGCGTCTCCAGTATCTCCAGCGGTGACCACTCGATCCACTGCATTGTTGGGATCCGAAGGATCCAGACCGTCGAGGGTCGTAGGACAGGATCCCAAAACATCGTCTGGACGTTCCGAAAACGCCGACTCTGTCCCACAAAACCCACCCAAGACATCCACGTGGTCAGCCAGCGAAACACTGTCTGTCCAGGCCCCCTGAAAAATCTCGTAGGTTCCCTGGGCAACCCAGACCTGGCATCGACGCACAGAGGAAAGGGACTGAAGGAGTGAAGCCGCCTGGTCGATTCCGTCTTGGACCCCGGAAAATGCCGAAGCCCAGGTCTTGCCGTCCTGCTGAGGCCCTCCTGCGTGAACGTCCACCAGGACACGGCAGACACAAACGCTGGGCTCACCCGAGCAAGAAAAATAATCTTCCACCCGGCAGTTTGCGTCGCAGCCGTCTCCAGAAATATCATTGTCGTCGTCGCAGGCTTCGTCGTCCACCAGTCTTCCATCGCCGCAAATCGGACGACAGACCGAGGGCGTACCACTGCATTCCCAGCCCTGTTCTACCCGGCATGCAGGGCTGCACCCGTCGCCTGCCGCTCCGTTGCCGTCGTCGCACGTCTCTCCCTGGTCCAAAACGCCGTCGCCACAGTTTTCTGGAACCTGGCAGTCGGACATGTCCAGCGTGCAACTCGAGCTACAGGCGAGATTTCCTCCGGAAAACCCGAACCGTTTTAGTATAGCAAACCCATGGGCATCGACACGACAAATGATGCGGAGAGCCGATGCCGGCCGACAGGGCACGCCACTGTTCGCTTGAAAAGATGCGTTTTGGAACATCCGGATAACAATCGTCTGGAATGGACTTGGCAAGACAATGCTTCGCAGGCTATGATCGGGTCGGTCCCAGCGATGGAAGGGAGAGACTCACCGGGCAAGGCCCGCCAAAAAGGAATGTTATGCCCAGACACCACGATTTTTCCACACCAATCCCCGTCTCCATGTCATGTCTCGGTCCAGTCCGAGGCCCAGTCAATGTTTCGATCCAGAAAGCCTTTGTCGCCGTTTTGTTGGGGCTCTCCGCTTTCCTCTTTCCCCTGGGATGCCGAGACGGATCGCCGGTGCCCAATGAATTCGATGCAGGTCTGGATTCGGGCCCAATCATCGATGCCGAGCCCTTGGTGGTCAACTGCCGGGCCAAACAACCGAGCGAGGATGCCGTCATGCCGGTGGGCGCGACTCCAAACGGAGGATGGATTCTTCCTGGAGGTCGGCTGGTCCAACCTTGGGGTGTCACGGTCCCCCTCTTCGGTCTTCCTCTCAATGTGCTGCCCCTGGAAGGAAATTGGGCACTGGTCACCGGCACTGGTCATCGCAGCCACATGCTCTGGCTCCTGGACACCGACCGTGCCCAGGTCACAGACAGCCAGGATCACCGAAATCTGTTCTATGGCCTGGATGTCACGCACGACGGCACGAGGATCTACGCAGGCGGAGGAGAAGACGGTTCGGTCTATGTCTATGACCTGGACCTGGACAACGGCTCGTTGCTTCCGCAACAAACCATCGAAACACGCCTGTGGGTCGGCGACGTCAAAATCCTGCCTGATGGGCGAAACCTGGCGGTCCTGGACAACGACGGTCGGTCAATGGACACCTTCGACATCACCACGAATCTCCAGACCGGACATGTGATGGTGGGGGCAAAACCCTATGCCCTGCTGCCCGATGCCTCCAGGGACCAGGCATACGTCTCCCTCTGGTGGGACAACGAAATTGCTCTGGTCGACCTGGGATCACTGGATGTGGTCCGAACCATCGAAGTAGGAAAAAACCCTCAGAACATGGTCATGTCCCAGGACGGCAAACGTCTCTACGTGGCATGCACGGACGAAGACGAAATCCAAGTCATCGACCTGGACAGCGAAGAGGTCGTGGCACGCGGCCCGGTGGGCCTGACGGGACAAGAGCCAAGGGGCCTGTCCCCGAGCCACATGGCCATCGAGCCGGGAGGCCGACGTCTCTTCGTGACGTCCGCCGGCCTGAATGCGGTACTCGTGTATGACGCCGCTGACCTGTCCTTCATCGGGGCCGTCCCCGCAGCCTACTATCCCACCGGTGTCTCAATCACACCGGCAGGTGACCGACTCTACATCGTCAACGGGAAAGGGTTTGGCACAGGCCCAGGCGACAGTGGCGCCGTGGAGGACTATATGTGGGGCAACCTCCAGATTCTCGACATGCCAACGGACGAAGAACTGGCCCAGGGCGCCCGCGAGGTCCACGACAACTATGTGCGTCCCGTGACCGTGGAACCCCAACTCGAATGTGACGGCGAGCCACGAGTCTTCCCCGTCCCAGTGGAACCGGGAGGACCGACGCCCATCCGGCACGTGATCCTCATCGTCCGAGAAAACAAGACCTACGATGCCATCCTGGGCGACTTGGATACAGGCGACGGCGATCCGGACTTGAGTCTCTTCACCGAGTGGGAAACACCGAACCTCCACGCCCTGGCCCGCCGGTTTACCAGCCTGGACAATTTTCATGCAAACTCGGACGTATCCATCCAGGGACATCAATGGCTCACGGCCGGCCTGGCCAATGACTTCATCGAACGCCTCACCCCGGATGGTGAGAGCCATCGGTCCGCGGCGGACTTTTATACCGTCTCGGCCGGCTGGCCCAAAGGCGGCTATGTCTGGGCCCACCTCCGGGAAGCGGGCGTGGATTTCGTCAACTGGGGTGAAGCGGTGGGCGTCATCTCAGACGGCCAGGAAGGATGGGACCAGGAGTTTCCCAGCCCCTATTTTGATATGTCCACACCCGACGTAGTCAAGGCCGAATACGTGGTGAGCAAGGTGCGAGACGAAGGCTACCTACCCAGTTTCGTATATCTCTCTTTGCCAAACGATCACACCTACGGAACCAAACCAGGAAAGCCCACCCCGCAATCCATGGTGGCAGACAACGACGAGGCCACTGGGATGGTGGTGGATGCCGTGAGCCACAGCCCCTTTTGGGCATCCACCGTCATCTTTGTCGTGGAAGACGATCCCCAGCAGGGAGCCGACCATGTAGACATGCACCGGTCCATTTGCCTCGTGATCAGCCCTTGGGCCAAGCGGGGCCACACGTCCCACGTCAATTCGGACTTTAGCAGTCTGTGGGCCACCATCACTTGGATCCTGGGGGTTATGCCACTGAGCGTCCACGATGCCAACGCAGCCCCGATGTACGACGCTTTTTCCAAGACACAGGACAGCGAGCCTTACGACAAAATATCGCGCAACGTGCCCGAACAGGTCAACGCGCCGGACGCACCGGGAGCAGAAGAATCCATGCACATGGACTTCTCGGAACCAGACCAGGCCAGAGGATTGGACCTCGTCCTATGGCGAGCCATCAAGGGCACGAATCCACCCCAAGCCCAGGCACCGAACGTGGATATCGAAGAACTGATGGAACGGCCCGCAAACCCGGGAGATGAAAACCGTGATATGGAGGAGGAAACAGAGCGGGACGACGACTGACGCTCAGACCCTACCCGATGGTCTTGAGCCAGCGGACCAGTCGTCTGACGTCCTGACCGAAGCGCCGAATCTGGTCATGGGACAAAAAGCCTCTTTCATCGTTTTGATGAAGGATAAAGGCCACCGACAAGGCCTTTTCCGCCCAATCCGCACCCGTTCGAGCCGTCAGTTCCTCCATGGCGTGAAAATAGTCCGCCTTCCCCCCGAACTCCACGCCGACACGCTGGCAGGCCGCCTGGAGACATGCGGCCACCGCCTTGAAATAGGTCTCACCAACCCCGTCATACTCACTTCTGTGCAGCGATTCTTCCGCCTCTCGCAGATAGTTCTCACCAGCATCCAAGAGCGAATCGACATCTGGGTTTGCCACGTGTTCCTTGCTCACGATTTCCCTCCAAAGCAACGCAGACCCGATGCCGCATGGTGCCGTTTTTTCTTTTGCGACATACGAGTCAGGTAGAAAACATACGAATTTTTACACAGCCGCAGACAAACCGCAATTGCCTTGTTGGGCAAAGTACCGGGGCAAAACTCAGGCTCCCCCTGGCCGGAATGGCATACGGGGCCAACCGGTCAGCCCACAGATCCCCCGCTGTGCCCTGCAACGATGATGGCCCGAAAGATTTTGCCTTGCACCGATGCCGCCCTTCGGTAAACCTCTCAAGACACCACGCTGCATCATTGGAGGATCCCATGCCGACCAAGCCCAGCAAGGACATCGAAACCTTCGTGAATCCAAACCCGGAACGAGACTATGAAATCCACATCGAGGCTCCTGAGTTTACTTGCTTGTGTCCCATGACAGGGCAACCCGATTTTGCGACGTTTACCATCGACTACGTGCCCGACCAGCTCTGTATCGAACTCAAGTCTCTCAAACTCTATCTCTGGTCCTATCGAAACGAAGGCGCCTTTCACGAAGCAGTCACCAACAAGATACTCGACGATCTCGTGGCCGCTTGTAACCCACGAAAAATGACAGTGAGGGCGGTCTTCAACGTTCGAGGCGGCATCGAAACCACAGTGACCGTCCGGTACGGGAAGTGACGACATCGTCGATACAACCCGTTTCTGCCGCTGACCGGGATACGAAGGTCCTCAAATGATTCCTGTCCGCATCACCGACGCGCAGCCAGGTCCCGCTCCTGTGGTCACGCTGATCATCGGTATCTGTGCCACGGTATTTCTCGTGGAACTGTCCCATGGAAACAGCGTCGATGGGCTCATCTGGCACTGGGGCATCGTGCCGGCCAGACAGATGGCGTACTGGAAATATGCGCCTTGGATGGTTTGGCGCTGGGCTCTCCCTCTGATCACCGCCATGTTCCTCCACGGAGGCTGGCTGCACCTCGTCGGGAACATGTGGTTTCTCTGGGTCTTTGGACCTCCCCTGGAACGCCGTTTGGGGAGCCTGCATTTTGCGGTGCTCTATGGTGCCGGTGGCATCTTTGCCTCCCTGATGCACATCTGGATAAACCCTGCTCAGGTCACGCCCATGATCGGCGCCAGCGGTGCCATTGCTTCGGTGTTGGGAGCCTTCCTCGTGCTTGGCCCATTACGACCCGTGTTGACAGTCCTCCTGATCGTCGTCTTCCCCGTCATCCTGGAACTCCCAGCTTTCCTGGTGCTGGTTTTCTGGTTCGCAGAGCAGCTCCTGGCCGGTACTCTCTCTTTGAGCCGGGAGGCCGGCAGCGCGACCAATGTCGCATGGTGGGCTCACGTGGGCGGATTTCTCGCGGGATCCCTGCTGGTGCGCCTCATGGGCACCACATCGTGGAACCAACCGGAAACCGAGGCGGAGTACGTCCGGGAATCGGAAATGCCCTCGAATAAACTTCCCGACGAAGATCTGCGCCCAGCGGGTTTCTCGACGCCAAGAATATGGCGCCCGATTTTCATGTCTCACAGACCGGATTCTGCAGGTCGGACAGGACGAACCGTGATCCTGCGTGACCGGTGGGGCCGACCAGTGGCCCGAATCCATCTGCCAAGTGGGCCACCGCACCACAAATAAATGCAAACCATCTTTTCTCGTCGCCCCCCCCATCACTCCATGTTCCAACCAATCTTCGATCAAGCCGGCCCGCTTCCCCGCGGACTTGACCCGAGACCAATTTTTTGCGCATTATCCCCGCAACAAAATTCAGACAGTCTGTCCCATTGCCAGAGGAGTATTCATGACGCCCAAACATATCTTTGAAACAAAGGCCCCCGAGGTATTGGCATCGAAACCAGATCTGTTCAAAGGCATCTCCCTCGTCTACCTTTTCGAAATTCAGGGACCGGACGGGGGAACCTGGCATCTGGATTTTCGCGCCGACCCACCCACAGTGGCACCCGGTGTCCCGGAAAAAGCGGACTGTACCGTGAAAATGGCCCAGGAAGACTTCGAAACGCTGTTGGCAGATTTTTCGAAGGCCATGAGCCTGTTTGCTTCCGGCAAACTCAAGGTGGACAATCCCATGGCCGCGCTCAAACTCCAGGGCGTCCTTCCCCACCTGGCCAAGTGACAATCTTTTCAGGCGCCGTTTCGCCGTCAAGGCGCTCGGGCCGCCCTGTCAGGTTCTACTCCACATCCAGGCCACCCGGCACGATTTGCGAACCGTGGTTTATGGCAGGGCTGAGGACGCCTGTCACCACCGGTTGCATGCCGGCCGGTGTATTGATGCGTATCTGGCCCGCGCCGCCACCGCCGCCACCGCCTGTCCCGCTGACCGTCGCGCCACCCTCCCCATCAGGGTGATCGTCTTTTCCACCGGCGCCACCAGCCGCACCGGCCCCGGCGCCTCCCGGGCCGCCCTCGGCTTCCAACCGACCTGCGACAATGACGTGGGGAGCCTCTATGAGAAGCGAACCACCCGAACCACCACCGCCTCCTGCCGCCGTATCTGAGGATGCCCCGATGCCTCCGCTCACTCGAACGGTCCCGGTGATGGTAATGCTGCCCGCGCTCGCCAACATGAGAGCACCGCCCCCCTTGCCACCCAGGGTGGAAGCAACCACGCTCTCTGCGCCACTGCCGCCCTGACAGCCCCCCATCAGGGGCACCAATGTCGGATTACGCACGGAATCCCCCCCGGTCCCGGCCACCGAGGCAACGCCGCCCCCATTTCCTCCTTTTCCGAATCGCCCGCCACCACCGCCACCGCCCAGACCATTGGCACCACCATTGCTTCCATCCCGCCCATCACAGGCCAGGCCGGCAGGCAGCGCACCAGGTCCTGAAAGGAGAGCATCTGCGGACGCATCGATGGTGCCAGATACTTCAATCCCATCCCTGGTCACGATGGCCAAGGCACGATTTCCCTGGATCCGCACCATGCAACCCGAAGGCACCTGGAAACGCAGCAGAGGAAGCACCATGAGTTCAATCCCGTGACCTCCTCCTTGTTGCAACGGCTCGCCCACTTCTTCAGTCAACAAGGAACGACCATCCAGAGTCACGGTAAGGGAACTCGTGTCGATGACAATCGGGTGGTTTCCATCACAGCCATCTCCAGTGACTTCATCGGAGACATTGTCCAACAGAGAATATTGGACGGAGTTGGAAAACAGGATGGTGTGAGCGCAATACCCAATCGGAAGGCCCGTATCAGAGGAAACTCCCGACATGCAGGCAATGTCACAGGGTGCCGCGCTGCTCCAGGTTCCGTCGGCCTCACAGGTCTGAACCGTGAGACCATCATCAGCGCAACGGCTCTGGATGTCTTGTGGGTCACAATCACCCTGCCGCCTGTCCATGCCCACAACGTCCTGGAGTTGCCGGTCGCCGGTGACGACATCCGGCAGGCCACCATCCCCTGTCAGGTTCGCCACCGGATCGAAACGGCAAGCGGTCAGCACCATGGATATCCCCAACAGCAATCCTAGCTTCGATGTCATGATTTCCTCTCCCACCCGCCAAACGGTCAGTCGTGACATCCTGCCTACTCCCCTGCCTCGACTCTCCCGTTCTTCTTCCTACTTTCCCTCTTCCCTTGTCTGTGTGAGGCGGAACACACCATACAACTCACTTCCTCGAAGCAGACGAACTTCCACTCGGTCCTGGGAATGCAACGACACGATGGCCAAAACCTCTGCCTCCGCCGGGTCTGCCGGCTTGGCAGTGGTCACGTAGACGGCGTAGGGTTCGCCACCGAACTGCATGCTCCCCAGAGAATCGTTTCTGGCCTTTTCCAACATGACCAGCGGCGTCTGTTGGAAGCGCCCGGGACTACATCGATCTTCATCGAAGCCTCGAACACAGGTCGTGATGGAGGCATGGATCTGCCGTTCGTCGAGGTCGTGGATTTCAAGGGTAAGTTCCGTTCCCTCTCCGAACCCCTCTCGGACATCCGGACTGGAATCGATGGACCCCTCCCAGGTTCCCCTGAATCGATCCAGCCCCTGACATCCCCCGAGAGCAAACAATACCGACAAGACCACCAGAGACTTTCCCATGGCTCGAATCCTCTCGCCACGCCCGACAGCATGACCTACTAACAGTTATTATGCGTAGCAAAATATTGGGGCGAATACAACCCAAGGCAGTAAGGAGGCGGTGAGACTGTAATGGGGACACCATCAACAACCCCCTACCGAAACGAGGCGAGGACTGGTAATATCCGTTGGTCATGCAGACAAGAACATACATTTTTTTAGGGAGCCTCCTGATCTTGCCGGCTTTCTCGAACGCCGCAACTGCCACAGCAGCGCCCAAAAGCCTCCAGGCCGACTCCGAATCCCATGCTGCAAAAAAGAATCCTTTCCCAGCCTATCTCATCGATCGAGTGGTCGTTCGGGGCAACACCAAGACCAAGGCGACGGTGATCCTCCGGTACGTCCCCTTCCGAAAAGGAGACGTCATACAGGCCTCCGATCCGCGTATCAGCGCCACCCAGTTCCAGATCCTCGGACTGGGCTATTTCCGCGACGTGCATCTCTCCCTGGAACGTGGGACCAAACCAGGACACGCCGTACTCGTAGTCAATGTCCGGGAACGCGGAACAATCGTATTCAACGACATTTTTCTGGGTTCCAGTGAAGCCACGAGATTCTGGATGGGAACGGACGTCGCGGATCGAAATTTCCTGGGCCGAGGCATCGTCTTGTCTGCGGCTTTCGTTGCAGGCACCAAACCCCTGGTCACAGGATCCCATGTGCAGCATGCCGAGCGACTGCGGCTGAACGTGAGCCATCTGGCAACATCGCCATTTGGGCTTCAGTTGATGCTCCTCCATGCCGACGCATCCGAATTCTTCCGTAGTGGGGGACAGGATCACTGGAGCAAACCCAAATATTTCGTAGCCGCACGCTATCGCCGCGTTGGAGGCACCTTGGGAACCGGATTGTCCCTGGGCCGCTTCAATTACGTCCAGGTCGCCTACCGGTTCGAATGGATCCAGACCCACCTACCCGAGACGCGGGTCCGACAATGGTCGGACGGGACCACGTCAGCCATCGATTTCATGCTGGATCCCGGCCGAAGCTACATGTCATCGGGACTGGTCTCCTTTTCCCGCGACAGGCGTGACGACCCGGTCCTCCCCATGTCCGGCTACCACGTCCAGGTTCAGGGCGAACTGGCATCTCTCATCTTGGGGTCGAACTACTCCTTCTCCAAATTTGCCGTTCGCTTCAGACAATGGTGGCCCCTGCCGAAACGAAGGCATTCGATCAGCCTGGATGTCTTTGGAGGACTCATCGTAGGCAGGGCGCCCTTGTTCGACCGGTTCTTCGTGGGCGACATGAGCGACCTGCTCGCTCCACGAGCACTGGGACTCAATTTCTCGACGCTTCCAAGTAGAAATCTCTTCCGCACCAACATGGACACGATGCGCTACGAAAACATGGCGGGGCGCATTGCCGTCGAATATGCCATCGCCTTGTTTCGGGGGAATGGATTCAATTACGGAGTGGATTTTTTCTTCCGCGTGGGAGTCTTTTCCCTCTTTTCCCGCGAAGACCTCCGTCAACGCCCCACGGCCCTGCACAGGGCGGTTCCCATAGACATGATCCTGGACACCGGTGTCCGACTGGACACCAAAATCGGGGTTTTCACCCTTTCGGTGGGAAATGCACTGGGCAGACTTCCCTGGTAGACGCACCACGGTCCTGGTGGTCATCTTCCTGGCCACGATGCCATGGACCGACTCCTGGGCCAAGACCAGGTATCGTGTCGCGCGCTTCATCGAAAAAAACGGCATGGTCCACATGGACGTGACGTTTCCCAATCTCATTACCAGAAAAATGAGACCAAAGCTAAAGAGCGGATTTCTTCAGACGGTTCTGATTCGGGCCGTGGTACGCGAGGAAGGCACAGGCCGCATGATACGCTTTGTGGCATCCACCGCCACGTTGGTCTACGACCTCTGGAACGAGACATACGACCTGTCGGTGGTCCAACCTGGTCGGAAGCTGACGTTCCATTCCAAGACCATGGATGACGCCATCAAGCAATTGACGTCTTCACACATGCTCCCCATTGCCGACTACTCGAAACTTCGTCCCAACGTCTATTACTACGTCGATATGGAAGTCCTCTACAACCCGTTGTCCAAGGCGCTGCTGAGAAAAGTGCGGCGATGGTTGAGAACCCCCAGGGACCCGGCCGCCGACCTCATCGCGGGTCGGTCTTTTTTCGGTCTCACCTTGAGTTTCTTCGTCAATCCAAAGGTCAGCCCGGCAGAAAGACGCATCCGTTTTCGTACACAGAGCTTCTACAAAGCCGCCCGCGACAAGGAGTGATAAACACACCATGAAGCCCATGTCCCACTTCAGCCGTTTCGGACTCAAACTCGTGGGCACACTCCTCATGGTTTCTCTGGGCTATTTTCTTATTTCGATCATCATCGTGCGCCATGTTCTGGACGTGGCCACCAGTCTCACCAGGAAAAGGGCCCAGGAGGTGACTGAGCAACTCGCCAAGGCAGCAGATTTTTATCCCCTGCTGGTGACGGCAAGGAAACAGGTATTCCGTCTCGAGTTGGAACGTATGGCGCAAAACCCCGCCCTCACCACCAACTCCGCCCAGACCATGAAACAGGGGCTGGAACAAATCCTGAACCAACAGTCCGACCTGGCGGATCTGGCCATCTTGGCACCAGACGGGAGCATCCTCGCTGCTGTTCGCAGGCCGGTGGACAGTCATCGCTGGCGCACCGTCTCCATGGCATACTCCCTGCCCAACGACAGAACGCTTCGGGCAGGATTCCTGGTAAATCGGATGCTGGAAAACCGCTATGTCCACATCGGGAAAGTGCGCGAAGAAGCACCGCACCTGCGCAGACTGACCGATGCTCTCCAGCCCCACTACTACCCTCTCTTTCTCAAATGGTACGCACTCTCCCTGGCACTGGTCCTGGTGGTGGGGCTCACCTTCGCCAGGCGTATCGCCCGCAGGGTCACCAAGCTCTCCCAGGCCACTGAGCGGGTTGCTCGAGGCGACCTGGATGTCAAAGTTCCGGTGACATCCCGGGATGAACTCGGAATGTTGGCCGAGACCTTCAATAAAATGGTCTTCGAAGTCAAAGAGAGCCAGTCGCGCATCGCCTATCTCGAAAAGGTGGGCACCTGGCAAGAAATCGCCAGGCGCTTGGCCCATGAAATCAAAAACCCTCTCACCCCTATCCAACTCGCCATTCAGCAACTCGAACAGAGTTATCGAGGCAACGACGACGGATTCAGGCGCATCCTCGAGGAAGTCTCGGAAATCGTCGGCGAAGAGATTGCAGCGCTGCGCAGACTAGTCGAAGAATTTTCCACGTTCGCCCGCCTTCCCAAAGTCCAACCCCAGGCAGTGGATGTGGCGTCCCTCCTGGATGAGGTCCTCAGGCACGTCCAGGGCAGTTATCCAGACCTCGTCGTCACCTGCTCCGTGCGCCCTGAAGACCTCCACGTCCAGGCAGACAAAGATCTCTTCAAACGAGTCTTACACAACCTCCTGGAGAACTCGTACCAAGCAGCAAAGGGGGCGGAGCTCCCTGCCAGGGTCACCATCACCGTGGAACGAAGCTCACAAAAAACCACCAAGTGGATCGTCGACGACGAGGGCCCGGGTATCGCCCCGGACATCGCCGCCCGAGTCTTCGATCCATACTTTACCACCCGAGAGGACGGCACAGGCCTGGGTTTGGCCATCGTCAAGAAGGTCATGCTCGAACACCAGGGGGCCATCTCCGTGGAGACAGCCCCCAAGGGAGGCGCCAGATTCCTGTTGCTCATGCCGGAAGCCTGACATCGATCAGGGACAACTATCGGTCTTCCACACGTTGACCAGAGGTGTCCAGCGGGCGTTTGGAAGGGGCTCGTAGCCATGCACGTTGCATCGCATCACCGCCACGTTGTCTTCGTGCCACAAGAAAATGATAGGCAAGTCACGAGCCAGGATCTCTTGAACCCGACCATAGAGTGATCGGAGAAGTCTGCGATCCGACGTGAAGCGAGCTGCATCCAGAAGCCAATCCACTTCGGGGTTAGAGTATCCAAACCGATTTGCCCCCACAGTGGATCGATCCATGAGACCAAGAGACTCATGATAGGTGGCCTGCGCCAACCGATCCAACAAGAGCGCCAGATGCCTCCTTGCCAACGGCATCCACTCACGTCTCAGGGGACAGCCCCTCCTCCCATCCATGCTGTCACTCGACGCACATCGCTCCAGGGCATTGGAGAGCCAGGTCACTTCGGCCCACAACACAGCGGCCAAGTCACAGCCCACTCGGGATGCGGAATGAAAGAAATGGTAATGATAGTCTGGCACAGTGAGTTCTGTCATCTGCATCGAAAAGATATCGAAGTTGCCCTTTTTCACATCTGAATAGAATACGCCCCATTCATAGGGCCGCACTTCCACATCCAGCCCCACTTTCCGCCACATGGCTGCCATGGCCCTGGCTAAGGCCACGCGAAACGGATTGTTCGATGTCTTGTATACGAGAGAAAATCTCATGCCCCGCTCACCCCTGCGCGGCAAGCCCGCCTCGTCGAGAAGCTGCTCGGCGCGCCTTGGATCATAGGGGAGGAGCGGAATCGTCTTTGGATGAGCCCAGGAAAAATCCGGCAAGATGCTCGTGGCGAGTTCCGCCCTGCCGCCCAACTTGGCCTCGATGAGTGCCCGACGGTCCAGGGCCAGGGCCATGGCCAGTCGCACAGCTTTCAGCCGAAGGATGCGGTGCCTCAGGTTGAAACCAACATACGTATGCGTCACGCTCCTGCCCCGGCGTATGACAAGGTTCCGACGCCGCTCCACGGCTCCCAGGAGCATTGGGGGAACCGTGTTCTGGGTAAAATCCGCACTCCCTCCTGCAAGCATGAGCAACCTGGCATCATCGTCCTGCACGGTCCGCACCACGAGCCGCTTGATACGTACCCGGCCTCCGTAGTAATACGGGTTTGCAGCCAACACCACCTTGCTCCTGCTGCGCGCCACCACATGGAATGGACCGGCGCCCACCAATTCTCTATCTTGCAACGCACGAAGATGATGCGCCTGGTCCGAGGGCAAGATACCGATATCCAGATCCGTGAGAAACGGGGAATGGGGTTCGATG
>CAZIJS010000060.1:18816-20472 GCA_964539505.1 uncultured Myxococcales bacterium | reverse complement strand
ACCAGGACAATAGGTGGACTCACGCTCGTCGCCCCAGAGATTGCCCGAATACACGTATTCGAGCCCTTCGTCTCGACCCACCCGGCAGGCCATGGCCAGGGTCTCGGCGGGCGTGGGAGAAATGTCCTTCATCTTGTAGTCTGGATGGAAGCGGCTTACGTGCCAGGGGATCGTGGGGTCGATCCCCGCCAGGAACCTGGCCACGGCAGCCAGTTGCTCGGGGCGGTCGTTGAGCCCAGGGACCACCAGCGTGGTCACCTCCACCCAGACGCCCATGGCCTTGAGCCTCTCGATGGTTTCGAGCACCGGACCCACCCTGGCCCCGGAAAGATGGCGCAGCACCGAATCCTCCATGGTCTTGAGATCCACGTTGGCTGCGTGGAGATCCCCGTCGATGAGGTCCAGGGCTTCCTTGGTCATGTAGCCATTGGTCACGAACAGGTTTTTGAGCCCTTTTTTGGACGCCAGACGTGCGCTGTCCAGCGCGTACTCGAAAAAGATGGTTGGTTCTGTGTAGGTGTACGCTATCGAGGCGCAGCCGGACCGCACCGCAGCCTCCACCAGGTCCTCGGGAGATATGAACTCTCCTGGCAAAGGCTTGCCCCGGTGCAACCTGGGCCAATGGGCGATGCTCCAGTTCTGGCAGTACCGACAGGTCAGGTTGCAGCCCACCGTGGCCACCGACATGCTCCTGGTGCCTGGCAGAAAGTGAAAGAGGGGTTTCTTTTCGATGGGGTCGGGATTGGCAGACACCAGGTTGCCGTAGGTCAGGGTGCAGAGCCGTCCCTCCTGGTTGATGCGCACCTGACAGACTCCACGACCACCCGGCCCCACCACGCAGCGGTGCGCACAGAGGTTGCAGACGACCTTTCCGTCCTTGCCACGCGGACTCCAGAGCAATGCGGGATGACAGTCCATGGCGACTCCTGACCCTGGGGCCCATGCCGGCTCGCCTGGGCCGATTCGAGTTTCACCCACCGCACATGCGGCCCTGTCTGCCGAATAGACCATTGCGCCCGGGGATGCAAGTCCCCAAACTCCCAAGCGTCGTTCGTTCCAGCCCAAGGAACGGTCGTTGTTGCGATGGAGTCATTCGACGACAAAACAGTCGTTGTTGCGATGGAGTCATTCCACCATGGGCCAGTCGTTCCCCATGGCCAGAGATGTGCCGCCAGGCCTATGGACGGAACATTCCGGCATTAGTCCCATTTTCTATTGTTTTTATATAAAATACATGCGATAGTCCCCTGTGCAGGCACCGAGCCACTCGATCTCTCGGCGCTGTAAAGCTTTTGGACGTTCACCCAGACAGGAGAAGGGTCGTACGCACCATGGACAGACAGGATACTCCCTATGGCATGACCAGGAGCCTTTGCCCCGAATGCCTGACACTCATCGATGCCACGCTCGTGATCCGAGATGGGAAAATGATCCTGCGCAAATGGTGTCCCCGGCACGGATGGTTCGAGGCCCTCGTCAGTTCCGACGCGGCCCGCTACCACGACCTGAGGCGCTTCAACAAGCCAGGCACCATCCCCAAACATTTCGAGCGGGAATTTCATGGCTGTCCAGACTCCTGTGGGCTCTGTCCAGAACACCAGCAACACACGTGCCTGGGGATCATCGACGTCACAGAGGCCTGTAACCTCGCCTGTC
>CAZIJS010000060.1:0-18806 GCA_964539505.1 uncultured Myxococcales bacterium | reverse complement strand
CAGATGCCCAGGGGAAAGGGGGCAGGCACCTGAGTCTGGACCAGATTTCCGCCATGATGGACCGCCTCATCCGATGCGAGGGCGACCCGGAGGTCATACAACTGAGCGGCGGGGAACCCACGCTGCATCCGCAGATCGTAGAAATCGTGGCCATGGCCAGGGAAAAGGGACTCAAGAAGATCCTCCTGAACACCAACGGCGTGGCACTGGACGAAAACCCTGACCTCCTGGATCGACTGGCCGAACAGGATCCCACCATCTACCTCCAGTTCGACGGATTCGACCCAGACACCTATCGGGCCCTGAGAGGAAAAGACCTCTCGGCCCAGAAACTGAGGGTGGTCGAAGCCCTCACGGACCGAGACATGCGGATCGCCTTGGTGGCCACAGTGGTACGCGGTGTCAACGACCATGAACTGGGAGCCCTCACGGATTTCGCCCTGGATCGAGACAATGTCCGGTCCCTCAATTTTCAACCAGCCACCTTCACGGGACGGTTCAAGGTGCGAGGCGAAATCCGGGCAGACGATCCCATGGACCGCGTAACCCTGACGGAACTGGCCGACCGCATCAGCGAACAGTCCCGTTTCCATCTGACCCCACAGGATTTCTTTCCCATACCCTGCCCCGATCCCGCCTGCTCCATGGCCACGTACATCCACCGGGTCGGTGACGATGTGCGCCCCCTGCCCAGTCTGGTGGATGTGGAGGAGTACCTGGACTACTTCAAGAACATGAGCGTCGCCCAACTCACCGATGGGCTCAAAGCCTCCCTCGAAGGTCTCTTTTCTATGAGTGCGGTCCCTGGGGAAGACACCACCAAGACCTTTTGCGCGGCCTGTAACGTGAGCCTCGACTGGGGGGAAATCGAACGCGAGATCACCATGATCAGCGCCATGCACTTCATGGATGCCTACAGCTTCGATCTGAACCGATCCCGAAAGTGCTGCGTGCACCAGATTCTTCCCGACGATGGAGGAATCGTCCCGTTTTGCAACTATAACCTGCTCTGGAGAAACCGATGACTTCCTGGAACGGGGACCCAGGGCCGTCCCAAAGGCCCCCATGGCTCGTGGTCCCGGAGACGGCCAAGGCGGCAATCGAGGCGCCCTCCATGGAGGCCTCTGAATTCAAGGCCTGCTGCGCGCGGTTCTACGCAGACGATGTGGTGCGTCATATCCTCGGCGAGTCCTTTCATCCCGGTGGCCTCGACCTGACGCGCCGCATCCTGTCCCAGGTGAAACTCTCCTCCAAGGATCGTCTCCTGGACGTGGCCGCCGGCCAAGGAACCAGTGCGATCCTGGCCGCCAGGGAATTTGGTTGCCGCGTTTGCGCGCTCGATCTGTCCGGCGAGAACCTCGATCGTGCAGCGAAGGTCGCGAAACGATCCGGCCTGGAGCACCTCCTGGAAACCAGGACAGCGGACGCCGAACGCCTGCCCTATGCAGACGAAACCTTCGACGTGGTGCTCTGTGAATGCGCCTTTTGCACGTTTCGCGACAGGCACCATGCCTCCGGGGAAATGCTCCGTGTCCTCAAGCCAGGCGGGCGTCTCGCCTTCTCCGACATGACCGTGAGCCCCGAGGGCTTGCCAGACGAGCTCGACAGCCTGATCCTGAAGGTGGCTTGCATCGCCGATGCGATCACCGAAGATGACCTCATCACGGAATTTCGACAAACTGGATTTTCCGACATCCTGGTCGAGGACGCCAGCCAGGGGCTCATGGACATGACCGAAGAGATACGGCGACGTCTGCTGGGTGTGAAACTGGCAAGTCGCTTGGGCAAGATTTCCCTCGGGGGCATCGATCTGGATGCCGGCATGAAACTGGCCGACAGGAGCTTGTCTGCCATTTTGGACGGCAGCATCCGCTATGTCACCATGACCGCAAGGAAACGGGAGGAGGCTCGTTGATGTCGAACCCAACCTACGACCTAGTCGTGATCGGAGGAGGCAGCGCAGGCCTGACGGCGGCCACCATTGCAGGAAAAATGGGCGCAAAGATCCTGCTCGTGGACAAAGAACGCCTTGGAGGAGATTGTCTCTATTACGGCTGCGTCCCGTCCAAGGCACTCATCAAATGTGCCAGGCTGGCCCACGACATGAGGCAGGCCGCGAAGTTCGGCCTGCAGGGAGCAGACCCCAAACCCGACATACGAGCCGTGCTGCAGCGGGTCTGGTCCGTCGTCTCAGCCATCGAGAAACAGGATTCACCAGAGGCCCTTGCGCAATTCGGCATCGAAACCCTCTTCGGTGGAGCCCGATTCCTGGACCCAAAGCGAATCCTGGTTGGAGAGCGCGAGGTCCAGTCCCGTCGCTTCCTCATCGCCGTGGGATCCCATGCACAGGCCCCCGCCATCGAGGGGCTCGCTGCTGCCGGCTTTATCGACCATCGATCCCTGTTTCATCTCGACGTGCTCCCCCAAAGACTCGTGGTCATCGGCGGCGGCCCCATCGGCATCGAAATGGGTCAGGCCCTGGCACGACTCGGCTCCCATGTCACCATTCTCGAGGCTGCCCCCGAAATCCTTGCGCAGGCCGACCAGGAGTTGGCGCATCACCTGAAAACGATACTGGACCAGGAACTGGACATCGAGACGAACGCGCAGGTCGTCAAAGTGGAAGTAGGAGAAGCGGGCAAGAGGGTCCATTTCGAACGGGATGGGTCCTCGGCGTTCCTGGACGCCGACGAAATCCTCGTGGCTGTCGGCCGAAAGCCAAACCTCGAAGGCCTGGACCTGGAACGCTGCGCCGTGGCCATCTCCAACCGTGGCATCCGAGTCGATTCCCACATGCGGACCACCGCGCCCAACATCTGGGCGGCGGGTGACTGCACCGGGGGGCCTCAATTCACGCACCTGGCAGAGGCGCAGGCCAGAGTGGCGGCCCGCAACGCCCTGTTCAAGGGTAACAAGAAATACTCGGACCAGGGCCTGCCCTGGACGATCTTCTCGGACCCGGAGCTGGCCCAGGTGGGACTGACGGAACAGCAGGCCTCACAGCGCGGACTCGCCTTCCATGTCTACAAATATCCCTACGCAAAGCTGGACCGCGCCCTCACTGAAGGACGCAGCGAGGGCATGGCAAAGGTGGTGGCCGACAAAAAGGGCCGCATCCTGGGAGCTGGTCTGCTGGGCCCCGGTGCCGGGGAGTCTCTCTCTGAATTCGTCTCGGCCATGCGAGAGGGCATCCGCCTCGGCCGCATGGCTTCCACGATCCACGTCTATCCCACGATGAACCGGATCGTACGCCGCCTGGCCGACCAGCCCTTCATGCAACGACAACACCAGGGGGCCATGATAAGATTGTTTGCGAATTTTCGCGCCAAACGAAAAGATGCCTAGCGCCTCGCTGCCTGGTCATCGTTGGACTGGGTGGAAAGAGGCCTGTAAGGAAACAAAAGGATGATGGCCATGTCGATGATGTATCGGATTTTCTACGGCATCCTGGGAGCAGGAATGATCAGCGGTGTTCTCTTCGCATTCTGGGCCAAAATGTGGGAAAACAGCCATGCATCGTTCATGCTCTTCTTGGGGCTCTCCGCTGCCGTTGGGCTCCTTTTGGGATTCGCCAACTATGTGTTTGTCAAGTGGGTCTTGAGGATATTCGTCAAGAAGTTTTTCGTCCTGGAACGGGTCCTGGTGGGCACTGAGCCCCAAGAACTGGGCAATGTCTTCGTGTCCAACGAAATCGACGAGATGGAAGCATCCATGGTCCGCATCTCCGAGGAGTTCAACAAACTCAGGACGAACGTGCGGGCCACGCAGATGCCGACATCCAAGTCGACCAACGGGAGGACGTCATGAAGGCCGGAAGCATCCTGGGCAAATGCCGAGTCGACGGCATCGTCGGGGAAGGGAACATGGGACTGGTGTATCGAGGTAAGCATCTCAGCCTCGGGGTCCCCGTCGCCATCAAGACCATCAAGTCGGAGCTGGTGCAAAACAAAGAACTCATCCAGCGTTTCCACCAGGAAGCCCAACTGGCAGCCAGGCTCCGCCACCCCAACGTGGTCCGGGTCTACGACGTGGGCGAACAAGACGGCATCCATTTCATCGTGATGGAATTCCTGGAGGGCATGGCCTTGGATGCCTACTTCAGACAAAACGCTCCAGTGGACCTGGACCTGTTCTTCCACCTCTTCTTCCAGTTGGCCTCGGCACTCGGCGAAGCACACCGTCACGGCATCATCCACCGGGATGTCAAACCCGCCAACGTGTCGATTCTGGAAGGCCCCAAGGCCGTGCTCACCGACTTCGGCATCGCCGCCGCTCTGAGCGTGGACAACCGTCTCACCATGCCCGGAATCCTCATGGGCACACCGGCTTACATGTCGCCCGAGCAGGCGAGGGGCACCAGCAACCTGGACCCGAGGACGGACGTCTTCTCCCTGGGCATGATGATGTACGAAGTTCTCTCCGGTGTCCTGCCCCAGATGAGCGACGCGCTCCTGGAAGTGATCCACAGACGAGCCTCGACCCAGGTGTCCAGCCTCTCCTCGGCCAATCCGTCCATCTCACCTCCCCTCGAAGAAGTGGTGATGAAGGCCCTGGCCCTGGATCCCAGCGACCGCTTCGCCGATGGTGACGAGTTGGCCCAGGCCCTGGCCGAAGCCCACGATGCGATCTTCCCTTCCAGTTCCAAGCCAATCATCCCGGATGGAAAGGACGCAGCGCGCAGTATCGTCCTCCCCCAGGAGGAAACCACAGCCATCGTCTCCGGCAGCAAGATCGGATATGCCGATATCCATGCACTCATCAAGGCAGTCGAACAGTCATCCACCGACTATGGCGTCGTTGTGGTGCACCAACCAGACTGGGCCGATATCTTGCTGTTTTGTCATGGAGAGGTCGACTCGGCCTTCCGGTGGAGCGCCGATACGATTAATCCCATCGATTACCGGGTCGTCTTCTCGGATGCCAAATCGAATCCAGACGCTCTGGTGGATTCTTTCGAGGTGAGCCAACGGTACTCCACTGCACTCAGAGTCGTCTGCATGGAGGAACCAACCATCAAAGGCCTCAGACTGGCCTTCGTGGACATGGCAAAACTCATCGAGCATCTCACGGGAACGAACCAATCAGGGGTCCTGCTCCTGCAGTCGGGGAAACAGGTGGGCATGGTCCTCATCCGCACGGGCAACCTGGTGAGTTTCTTCTGCAGCCACTGGATCGACCGTGAAACGAACCTGCGTTCCAGTTTCGACGGTCTCAACAGCGTGCTGCGACAACACCCCATGACGCGCCTGGATTTCTTCACCCTCGACTCCTCGGCCATGCAGACCCAGTCGCTGCCCGTGGCGGACAAGCCGTTCGACAGTCAAGATGCGGAAATATTGGTCCGATTCCTCGTCGAAGCCATGAAACAAATGGGAACGGCCTTGACGAAACAGTTTGGTCTGGGGAGCGGACCAATCCTTCAAAAATATCTCGATCTCGCGGCGGACGCATATCCCGAAATCCTTTCGGGGCTCGACTACGACGAAACCAAGTCGCCGGACGCGGAACAACTGCTGCAGCGGATCGAACAACTCCCCAGGACCGGGCGCCGTGACATGGTGGTCGAGGCCTTGGCTTTCATTCTCCAACAAAGGGCCAGAGCCCTCAAGGATGCGCTCCCCAACCAAAGAAAACTCAAAAAGGCATTCGACCCTTACGTGCGGCTCTGGAAGAAACAGCGAGAGGAACTGGCGAAAAGAGACCTGTCTTTTCCCTTCGAAAGCCTCTATGTCAAAATATCCTCGGACATGGACAGACTCTGAGAATCACCGAAAGACCAACCATGGCACTGCACCCAGGACAACGAGCCCCAGATTTTTCGGTGGTCCTTCCAGACGGTCGGACCAGGTCCCTCGACGACTACCGGGGTCGACGACTGCTGCTCGTCTTCCTCAGGCACCTGGCCTGACTGCCCTGCCAGGAGCACCTCGTGCAGGTGCGCGATAGGTTCGATGAATTCGCCGCCCTCGACAGCGATATTGTCGTGATCACATTCGCCAATCCCGAGGCCCTCGATGACTACCGGCGATACCTGCGTCTGCCCTATGCCGTCGCCTCTGACAGGGAACGCTCCTCGTACAGGGCCTACGGCGTGACATCCGGGTCCTTGTGGAAGGTCTGGGGCCCCCCCGTGATATGGGCCTACATCAAGCTCGTCACTGCCGGCCGCAAGCTCGTCAAGCCCCGCCGAGGCGACGACCTGTCACAACTCGGCGCAGACTTTGTCATCGACGAACGCGGTCGTCTGGCATACATCCACAAAAGCACCTCCCCTGTGGACCGGCCTTCCGTGGATGCTCTCCTCGCCGTCCTGCGCGGACTCCCCGCAATGTCTCCTCCCAACTCAATCGTCGCAGAGGCGTCATCCGCCAAACCACCGCTGTCGAGCATCGCACCCCAGGGAGCACAACCACAGGATCCGACAGTACCAGAGTCCCGGTCCGCCGCAAGGCCAGGAATCCCGACGCCAGACGGACCACCGGATCCCGCCCCACCCCCCACGTTGCGGATCGAGCCCAGAGCCTGGCACCTTCCCGACAACGTTGGGAAACGAGACGCCCTGAAAAATGGCATTGCTGAAGGAAAGCATCCCGGCAGCCGAATCGACCCCGGACCCGATGATGCGCAAGGCCTGCTCACCAAAGAACCCTTCCTGGAAAAAGTCTTCTCGGACCTGGCCCAAGGAGGATATGGCGCCAAGGCCTGGGGCCGTTTTTGCGCTGCGGTCTGGCATCGCGCCACGACGAGAGCACTTGGCGACAGGAAACGTCTCGCATCCTTCCTCCGGTGGGCACTGCTGGGGGCAGTCCTCGGGGTCGGAACATGCAGCCTTGCCTGGCGCGCGGGGCTGCACAATCCAAAATTTCCAGCCGCCTGGACGCTCTGGTATCTCCTGGTGAGCTTCTGGAGTCTGCTGCACCTGTCACGCGTCCGAAGACCGGACGGCAGTCCCTACCGCCGGTTCCTGTGGCCCAACGGCCTCAGCTTCCTGCGTCTGGCCCTGGCGCCGCTGGCCATCTGGCCCATACTGGTCTTGCCGCTCTCCCCTGGTCGGGATGCATCCTTTCTCCAGGTTCCCCTGCGCTTGCTGTTCGCCGGCCTGCTCCTCTTTCTCCTGGCCACCGACCTACTCGATGGGATGACGGCCCGCCTCCTGGACCAGCGATCCCTGCTCGGTCGCGTCCTGGATCCCCTGGCGGACCTCGTCTTTCTCTCTGCAATCGGCCTGGCGCTCTATCGTCTCGACATCCTGTCGGGCTTGCTGCTGGGAGCACTCGTCGCACGCTATCCCGGCAGCTTGTTGGTCGCCGTGATTCTCTATTTCGTCCGTGGACCGGCGCTGATCACAGCCACTGCCCTCGGCAAGCTGACCACGGCGATGACGGCGGTCTTTCTGGCCCTTGCCACCATGGCAGTCCTCCTGCGTCCCGACTGGATTCTGTTGGCCCGCTCCGTCTCGCTGCAAACGGGACTGGCGATTTTCATCCTGGCAAACGCCGGGGCCATGGTCTGGCGGGGCATGTCCTGGCCGAAGATCTCAGGACGCACAGGTCACGAGTAGGAGTTTGTCACAACGCCACGACATCACCATGGGCGACTACGGCAGGTTCCAGCCCAGAAAGATCCGGTGCCCGGCACGCCAGACCAGGACCACGGTCATCCGTCCTTTGGCGGCCTTGCGGAATGCCTGCAGGTTCGCCACCTTTCTCCGGTTGACCTCCAGGATAACGTCTCCCACCATCAACCCGCCAAATGCCGCAGGGCTCCTGGGCGCCACCTTGGTGACCACCACACCGGAAATTCCCTTGGGCAAGTTGAGCTTCGAGCGCCAGTTTTGGGACAGAGACTCCCCCTCCACACCGGACCAGGCCGAGTGTTTCGCCCCCTTGGTGGCCCCGGCAGTGGCCAACTTGGACTCGTTGGGCAGTTCGCCGAGCTGCACCGTCACCTCCCGACTGTGACCATCCCTCAAGATGGTCAGTCTCACCTTGGCCCCCTTGCCTCGGACCGCGATGCTGTTGCGGAAGCGGTGGAGGGAAGTGATCTTGGCGCCGTCGAGGGCCCGGATGACATCACCACTCTTGATGCCGGCCTTGTCCGCTGCGCTTCCCGGTCCCACGTCCGCCACGAGCACTCCGTCGGTGTCGGGCAGTTTCATGGCCTTTGCCAAGGCCGGTGTAATCTCCTGGATCTGCACCCCGAGGAACCCTCGCGTCACCTTGCCGAATTTTTTCAAACTCGCCACGATGGGCTTTGCAAGGGCCGTGGGAACGGCGAAACCAATGCCCTGGTAGCCTCCGCTCCGAGACACGATGGCCGTGGGGATGCCCACGAGTTCACCCTTGAGATTCACCAGCGCCCCACCCGAATTGCCTGGATTGATGGCAGCGTCGGTCTGAATGAAATCCTCGTAGTCCGTGATGCCCATGCCGGCTCGCCCCACCGCGGAGACGATGCCCATGGTCACGGTCTCGCCGACACCGAATGGATTGCCCACGGCAAGGACCACGTCGCCCACCCTGAGCTTGTTGGAGTCGCCGATCTTGATGGGCGTCAACCCCTTGGCCTCCACCTTCAGCAACGCGAGATCCGTTCTGGGATCCTTCCCCTTGACCTTGGCGGGAAGCACCCTCTTGTCGGGCAGGGCCACCCGGACATCGTCGGCCTGGGCCACCACGTGGTAGTTGGTCAGGATGTATCCATCGGAGGACAAGATGACGCCGGAACCCAGGCTCTTTATCTTGTGCTCCATGGGACGGCGCATCCTGGGCATGCCAGGCCGCATGCCTCGGCCGAAGAACTGCCTCAAGAACGGATCGAGGAAAAAGGGCTGCGACGGCATCATGGGGCCGGATCGAAGAATCTTGGTGGAATGGATATTGACGACACTGGGAACCACCTTGGCCGCCACCGAGGAAAAGGACGGCATCATGCCGGCCTTTCCCGTGACCACCGGCGCAGGAGCAGGAGCCGCCACGGCGGCTTCCGGGGTCTGGGTGACGCGTCCCAAGGAGTTTTGATGACCACAGGTGGTCAAAAACGCCACTGTCCCCAAAATCCCAACGACAAACCCGAGAATCACAGAACCGATTCGTTTCCTGGATGCCATTTTTCACCTCCTCGCGGCATCGGTATCATCACCGCGCATCTCCCAAACGGCCGGTTGGAGTCTGGTATTCCCGAACCAATCCATCGCTCCGCCGGCCACCGGGACACAGCATCCGAAGGGTATGTCGAAACTTTTGACTCTCACGGGCATGACCTGTGTTGCCTCCGCCGAATCGGACGACATCTCGATATTGTCTTGCTACGGGGACCTGTCAGTATATGGTGGTTTCGACAAAAGACATTGCAGTAACCAGGCCACCGCGTGACACGCTGCAATGGAACTGCACGGTATCTTTTGCTCCAATCCATGCCGAGGAGGTGGTCCATGCCCCGGATCCTCATTCCCTTGCCATCCTACGGATTCGATCCAAGCGAAGCAGCCATTCCATGGAAAGTTCTCGCCAACCGTGGTCACCAAGTGGTGTTCGCCACCCCTGATGGGAAGGCGGGGACCGCCGACGAGATCATGCTGACCGGACGAGGTCTGGGAATCTGGAAATGGCTGCTCGGGGCCCGTGGAGATGCAGTGGCTGCCTACCGCCAGATGGAAGCCACCGAGGCATTTCAGAATCCAATTCCCTACACTGACCTGCAACGAGAGGACTTCGACGGGCTCTTGCTGCCTGGAGGTCACGAGAAATCTGTCCGACCATATCTCGAATCTCCAATTCTTCAGGATATCGTCGTCTCCTTCGTAAAGTCCGGCAAACCACTCGGCGCAGTCTGCCACGGCGTTCTCCTCGCAGCACGAAGCATCGACCCGGAAACCAACATGTCAGTCATTGCCGGAACTCGGGTCACTTCCCTTCTGCGGTCCCAGGAACTCCTGGCATGGAGACTGACACGACTGTGGCTTGGAGATTATTACCTGACCTATCCAGGCCACACCGTCGAGGAAGAGGTTCGATCCCTACTCTCTCCGGAAGGTCAATTCATCCCAGGACCCATGCCATGGAGGCGGGACAAACCGGGTCACCTGGAACGTGGATTCGCCCTGCAGCATGGAGCACTGGTCACAGCCAGATGGCCTGGTGACGCCTACAACCTTGCAGAAAAGTTCTCGAATTTGTTGGAAGGACGAAGCCTCGATGAGGCCCCGTCAGAAACGAGCCCAAAAGAGAGGACTACTGAGTGACCACAGTTGGTCCCACCGTGGGCGGTGGCGCGACGCTCTCGCCTGCAGCAGGCGCAGGTGCCGCCGGGCCGGGCGGAGCCGGAGCCGGTGCAGCGGCGGCAGGCGCTGGAGCGGGCCCTGGGGCCGGGGCCGGACCTGCCGGGGCCGCACACATCCATTCCTTGGTCACAGGGTTGACGATGCCACCAGTGAACCACTGGGCAAACACCGCCCACCAAGGCCAGAACGTCCGCACGTAGGACAGGCCGTAGTTGCAGCCAAAAGCATGGGTCCTGGTCTCGGTGAGCCCCCAGAACCAACTGATACCGGTGGAACGACGCACGACGCCGTCACCGCGGTTGCGGGAGACCACGCTCGCCCCGTAACAGCCGGAAGCCACGGTGGTGGCCATGGCCAAAACCAAAACCATCTTTTTCATGTGATTCATCTCGACCTCCTATGGAATCAAAAGGACCGGTCACCAGACCGGCGAACAAGCACTCGACTTTCGACACATCTGCAAAGCAGCCACAGCATACGCCACTTCGAGACGGCATCTTCCCACAGACCCCGTGACATCGAACCATGAAAGATGCCTTCGACTCTATGAAACCAATGCGCCCTGGTCAAGAACCGTGACGAAGCTGGTTGGACTCGATGAGGCACGACAAATCGTCGAGAAGCCTTGTGTTTCCTCCCGACTCGAAGAAATTCTCCTGCTATGGCTGCTGCTGCCGGGTCGAAGAAATGGCGTCAACTACCAGTTGGTTTCATGCAAAAAACAGGTACAGTGATGTGCCATGAAACCCAAACGCCACAACACAATGCCATGTTCCTTGGCGGCCTGGCTCCTGGCATGGGGCCTTACGCTCCATTGGGCCGGCTGCGACGTGGACCGGCCCGCCACCCCACACCAGAAGGAACTGGCCCAGGAAAAGCGGCTCTCAGCCGAAGTCCCGGAGGCCGATGCAGCCATACCCCTCTCGGCCAAGGAAAAGGCCCACATCGTGGTGGTGGCCATGTACGACCGGCCCCGTCACCTCAACCCGGCCCTGCGGATCGGGACATGGGGATACCGGGTTGCCATGGACAACGTCTACGAACCACTGGTCCGCCGCAACCCCAAAACGATGAGAGTCGAGCCATGGCTGGCCACGCACTGGACCGTCAGCCCAGACGGCAGGACCTATACCTTCACCATTCGGCAAGGCGTGCGTTGGCACGACGGCAAGCAACTCACGGCCCGCGACGTCTGGTTCTCACTGAACCGTGTCCTGGTTCCGAAAGTCCCCATCGGCACCTTTCGTACCGACATCCGCGACGCACTCCAACGAGTCGATATCCCAGGTCCCTGGACGGTGCGGGTGGTCCTTCGAACCCCAAACGGATTCTTCCTGGATTCACTCACAGAGTATCCCATCTTGCCCCAGCACCTCTTTGCCAAGGGCATGTCTCCGAGCTCGCCGGCCAGCCGAAGACCCGTGGGCACAGGCCCCTTTCGCTTTTCGGAATGGAAAAAATCGGACCACATCGATCTGGTCCGAAACCAGAGCTACTGGGGGCCGGTTCCGGACATCCACAAAATCCGGTTCAAACTCGTGGAAGACCGGGCCAAGGCGCTCACCCTGCTGAAACGGGGAGACATCGATATTTTGCCCGACATGATTCGGGAGCACTATCCAGACCAGGTCACCCCGCGAGTTCGGGAACTGTTCAATGTGCTCAAGTTTGCAGCCCCTGGTTTTTCCTACATCATCTGGAACACCCGCAACAAGATGCTTTCGGACTTCCGCGTACGGCGCGCCCTGACCATGCTCATGGACCGAAAACGCCTCGTCACAGAGGTTCATCATGGGTTGGCCAGACTCATCGCCGGCCCCTATTGGCGACCCGCCGGACTGGGGGATCCCAAGCTCGAGCCATGGCCCTACGACCCCGTGGAGGCGAGAAACCTTCTCGACAGCGCAGGCTGGCGTGACCGGGATGGAGACAAGATCCGCGACAAGAACGGAGTTCCCATGCGGATCGTACTCCTGGCCCCGGTTCGGGCTCCGGTCCTCACCGACGAAATGAAAGTGATGACCGCCGAGTTCGCAAAAAGCGGAGTCGCACTGGTGGCCGTGCCCACGGACTGGCCTATGATGAAGCGGATGCTCAGAGCGGGACGGTTCACCGCCGCGGCGCTTCAGTGGGTGGGCCGCCCCGCCGAAGACCTCTCCAGGCTATTCCACTCATCGGGCAAGGACAACTTCGGAGTGATCACGAACCTGCTGCTCGACCAGCTCCTCATCCGGCTCCGGACGGTCCGAAAACCAGCCAGACGCGCGGCGCTGAGCGCCAAGATCGAGCGCATCCTCCATTCCTACCAGCCGGTGACGTTCCTCCATGCCCCGGTTTCGGTGGCCCTTGCGCATAAGCGTTTGGAAGGCCTGCGTCTGGGACCGGGGTGGTTCAACTTCGCCCAGGTCCGCATCAAGAC
This sequence comes from uncultured Myxococcales bacterium, assembly GCA_964539505.1. Lineage (GTDB taxonomy): Bacteria > Myxococcota_A > Polyangia > HGW-17 > SLPX01 > CAZIJS01. Next base: position 6,105 of record CAZIJS010000060.1, on the reverse strand, counting down.
CCCGTAGAAGCCAACTCGGGACATGGCACATGGCCCGACCACAGCACAAGACCGGAACAGGGAAAGACCAAAAGACGTCTTGGCGGGGAGGGACAGGAAAGAGCAATCCCGGTTCAATGGCCAGACTGGGTGACGAACATGTCTCCGAAGGGTCAGGAGCGCCGCCGTTGCACCACCAGCCCCACCAGGACCAGGATCCAGAAAAGTCCTGCTGTCCCAGACGAAGGACCAGCCATGGAACAGCCACGGCCCGGCCCGGGTTGGTCGCCCGTCACCGGGCCGGCGTCCTGGTCCGCCTGGGGTCCTGTAATGGTCACCAGGCCCGCCCCCACCCCCTGCTCTCCGCCCGGGTTCGTCACGATCACGTCCCTGGGACCAGACTCGACGCCACGCGCCACGGTGACATCCACCTCGATGGCCCTGTCGGACAACACACGGTACAAGGTCACCGACGTCCCTTCACCCGACAAGGCCACAGACAATCCGTCGCGATACACGAAGCCGGCACCCCGGATCGTCGCCCGCATGTTCTGCGAGCCCGCCTCGAAGGTGTCGGGCTCGATGGATTCGACCACCGGCGCCTGTGGAATGGCATCGATGGAATACCTGTAGTGCCCCTTGACCCAGGCGGCATCGTCGGGATCGTAGTCTGCTCCTGGGATCTGGCAGACCACGAGCACGAGCCGGTCGGCCAGCCCCGGCGTCACCCGAAGCTCTCCGTGGCCCTGATCGTCGATTTCCATGTCATGATGGCTCGCCATGTCGTGCCATGGGATCTGGAGAAGCTGGACGGTCCAGGGAATGGCGGGATCTCCATCGAAGGCAAACAGGATATCGTCTCCGTTGCCCTCGTCCTCGTCTACCTGGATGTAGTTGCAGCCATTTGGCTGGGGCAAAACCTGATCGGGCACCAGCTGGTCATGCACCGGGAGTTCGGAAGCCAGCCATTCGTCGATGCGTTTCACCTCGCTGTCCCACATTTTGTAGGCATTCGTGAGATGAGCCCCGTCGTCGTCCCGCCCCATGAAGAAGCGGTACCGGGCGAAGGTCTTGACCGCCTCGGCGATCCCGCCTTGGTCCGCGGTCATCTCCTGGATGGCATCCATGTAGTCCGGTTCGTTTGGCGTCCCGTCCTGCTGGATGCAGTGTTCCCAAATTTCACGCACATACACAGGGTCGCTCTCTCCGTAGAATTCGTCCAGGAACCAGGGCCACAGAACCCCGCCGTATTCATACCCATAGGCCATGGTCCGCCCCATGTATTCCAACGGCAGGTAGGGATATGACTGAAACGCCTGAATCATGTAGGCAGCGTAGATCCAGTCGATGTTGGAGACCTGGGTCTCGAAAAAAACCGCCGTGTTTTCCATGAAGGCCGGCTTCTCATGGGCATCCATGGTTGACTGGCAAGCATGGTTGAATTCATGTGCCACGGTCCCCTCCACGAATCGGGGGTCTGACGTGGAATTGAGGACGATATACGTATAGGCATCGGCCCGGTCCGTCTCGGGGACCGGCGCATAGGGCGCCGTGTAGCCGCCCATGTACTGGCCGAGGTCGTCGATGAACATGCGGTAGAGCCCATCGGCCGGCTCGATGGGCGGCCGCCACCAGCCCATCTGGTCCACCTCGATGCCGTAGGCCCGCTGAACCGCCGTGGCAATGGCCCGGGCCAGCTTTTCCTGGCCTGGATCGCGGTAAGACACGCGGACAGGAAAGACATCGGTGGCATCCACGTGATATTGGAAATCATCCGGCGGCAGGAGCAGGCGGGATGTGTCGTCCTTCCAGGGTTGCTCCAAAGTCCGAAGTTTCTGCCAAGCCTCTGCGAGAATGGGAGTCCCGCACCGCGGCAAGATCATGCGACGAAACGCAGCGGGCAGACGCCCTGGAGACCGAACAGCGGCCACTTTCCAATACGTTGCCTCCGAGATGCTCATCCGCCCTTGGCTCACTTCGCCGCGAAGGAACGCGGTGAGATCTTCGGCTCGAACGTCGCTCGTCAAGCCCATTGCCACAGAAAACGCCACCATGTAAACCAATCGTATCCATGCCATGGAAAGAAACCTCCAGTTGGGTTGCAACCATAGAATGCCGACTCAATCGAAGAGGGCAAGAACTTTTGCCTGTTCCCGATCGTCTTGCTGCGATAGGGTCACATAACTAAAAAGGCAATACTGGAAGCGAAAAGACACAATTGGACACAGACATCCAGTCACAGGAGGATTCCCATGACCAGGAAGCAAAACCCACTTTTCTCCCTGACGGCCGCGCTGTTGCTCATGGCATCCAGCGGTTGCCGGGTCCAGGAGCACGACACGACGGACCTGGCGCCAGGAGGCGGCGTCTCGTCTCTGCCCATCACCCGGGTGGTGCTCTACCAAAGCGGGGTGGGATATTTCGAACGGAGCGGCAGGGTCAAGGGCAACTTGTTGAAGCTGCGGATCCGCCCGGACCAGGTGACCGATGTTCTCAAGTCCCTGACCGTCGTAGACTTTCGCGGCGGCCAGGCGGTGACCATCTCCCTGCCTGCCGAACGTTCCAAGCTCATGGAACTCAGCCAACTCCCTCCCCAGGTCCGACGCTCGGGCGGCCTGCTGGCCGTGGCAGCAGCCTTTCGAGGCGCCACGGCCGTGGTCACCACGTCGTCGGGACACTTCCGCGGGCGCATCGTGGGCATCGAAAACCTGGGCACCAGCAAGGAACCCAGGTGGCAGCTCACCCTCCTACAAAAGGGCGGCATGCTCACGAGCCATCGAATCACCAAGATCAAGTCCCTCAAAGTGCTGGACAAAACCTTGACCGTGGGCCTGGAAAAGAGCCTGGACGTGGCCCTCAACAAGGGCAAATGGAAGCCCGTCACCTTGACGGTCCGGCTCTCGGGCAGAGCGCCCCATGATTTGCTCGTGTCCTACATCGTGCCCATGACCGCATGGAAGCCGGCCTACCGGGTGGTGATGAACGACGAGGGCGACAAGGTCCTGCTCCAAGGGTGGGCCGTGGTGGACAACCTGTCGGGAGAAAACTGGATCCGCACCAGGCTGAGCCTCACTGCGGGCACCCCCATTTCGTTCCGCTACGACCTCTACACGCCGCGCGACGTGCAGCGGCCCGACCTGACCCCTGCCGGGGGACTGCGGGCTGAAGCCCCGCCCACACCTGTAGACGCCACCAGCGGCGCTCTGGGAGGCCAACGTCCCGCCAGGGCGAAACGACGCAGGCACCGTCGCTATTCGAGAAGCATGAAACGCAAGGTAATGGAAAGAAGGCTCAAATCCGCCCCACCAATGCCCATGAGTCGCAGCGCAGAAATGGAAGACGAGAGTTTCGCAGCCCCGAGACGCGAACTGTCCATGAACGATTATGAACGCAGCGCCCGCACCATGGTTCGTGGGACATCGGTGGGGAGCCTGTTTCGCTACGATATCGCAACCCCGGTCACAGTGCCCGACCGGTCTTCCGCCCTGGTGTCCATCGTCAACAAGCCGGTGCCAGGCTCCGACGTCCTATATCAGGTCCTGGAAAACAACCGCCCCAACCCGTACCGCGCCGTCATGTTCCGCAACTCCACGGATTCCCTCCTGGAACGGGGCCCAGTGGCCATCTACCGGAAAGGGGCTTTCGTGGGTGAAGCTCTCAGCGGGCGGATCGAACGGGGCGCCGTGGCTTTCGTGCCCTATGCCCTGGAAGGCCGGGTGATCATCCACCAATCCTATGCATCCAGCGACGAGGGATTCTCGCTCGTGAGCATCAATCGTGGCTACGTCACCATTGCCACGAGAAACGTGGCCAAGTTTCGTTACAAGGTGATAAACCGCACCGGCAAACCCATTACGCTCTATGTCACGAGGCGCAGACGATCCGGCTGGACCCTGGTGACCCCAAAGAATGCGGTCATGGAAAAGGACCGCTACTACGCCCCCATTTCTTTGTCCGCGACTGGGACCACCGAATTTACCATCAAAGAGCAGACCCCGGTCCGCCGCGTGCTCACCGTGTTCGACCCCAGGGTGCGTGACGCCATCGCCCTGCTCCTCAAGGGGTCTGAGGTGCCCCCTGTCATCGCAGCCAGTTTGCGCAAGGTCAAGGCGATCTGGGACCAACTGGGATCGGTCCGAAATCGCATGAACACCTTGAAGACATCCATGGAAGCCCTGAGGCGACGACTCGGGGAAGTCCGCTCGAATCTCAAGGTCCTCGGGCGAAAGGGAAACAAAGACCTGCGCCGCAAGCTTGCCCAGACCATGGCAAGACTGGAGACGAAGCTCAACTCCCTCAACCGCCAATGGGTGGAGTTGAACATGAAGCGAGGCGACCTGAGAGAACAGCTCTCGAAATCCATCAGGGGCATCCGCTGGACGAGGAAGTGACCCTCGATGTGTCTGCCCACCTCTCGGCCGCCTTCCTCGCCCTGATCCTCTACTCAGTAGAAAGCTGATCCTCCACGATCTTGCGGAACGCATCGAAGGGCAGATAGCCTTCCACCTTTCCCCGGCCCGTCACGAAAAATGTCGGCGTCCCCTGCACCCCGCGCCGGCCCCCTTCCAATCCGTCCGTCTGAATCTTGGCCTTGAAGCGATGCTCATCCATGTCTTTGCGGAAACGTACCAGGTTCAGCCCGAGTTTTCTCGCATACCCCATCAATTCCTGCATGGAATGGGCACGGGGATGGGCAAAGAGCAGATCGTGCATGGGCCAGAACTTGCCCTGGGCTGCAGCGGCCAGGGAGGCTTCCGCAGCCAGGAACGAATCGGGATGGAGCGCAGTGATGGGCATCTGGCGAAACACCACTTTGATCCGCCGGCCGAAATGGTCCAAGAGCTCCTGCATCACCTCGGCTCCCTTCCGGCAAAAGGGGCAGCCGAAATCAGAAAATTCCTCGATGACCACTTTTGCGTCTTTCCCACCGATCCAAGGCGACCCATCTGCACCGATCCCATGTTCCAGAGCAACAGACTTGCTCGAAGGAGAAGCGCTGGACGTCTTCTCCGAACCGCCGGGAGCCATTCCTGCAGAGCTGAGCTGCGCCTCACCGTCTCGATGGCTGCGCATGCTCAGGGCACCTTCCTGTGAAAGATCGCCTTTCCCGGACAGAGAGCCCTTGCCCCGGGCCGACCCGCCTTTTTGCGATGCAGTCTTCGGTGCAGCGCTCTTCGCCGCAGTCCCGTGACTCCAGGGGCCGAACTCACAGCCCCAGGCTCCTGCAACCAGCGCCATCATCGAGGCAACGACCAGCCCAACGGACAGGCCACTCGAACGGACGAAACGAGGAGTCATCACACAGTCTCCTTTGCGGTCTTGGGGCTCGTCTCACCAAAGGGGCGATTCAATCACTGAGACGCGGCTGACCCCAGAGCCGACCCGGCGAAGAGGAGCAGCGCCTTGAGATCTTCATCGTCGAAGGTGATCTGTGCGCCCGCGAAATAGTCTCTGCCGATCCCACCACCGAAATCACCCCGGCCGTTGAGCACGTCGTCGATGCCCGCGACCAGTGACATGCGCTTGTAGAACTCCCAGGAGAGAGAAAACCGCAGCCTGGGCCAGTCGTTGACGGAAAAGTCGAACACGTCGGTGGTGAAATTCAGCGCATCGCCCAGGAAATGGAGATCCAGCCCCACGCCGCCCGTGCTCTCCTTGATCCCGAACCGGAAGGTGGCAAAGTCCACCCGCTTGGCGAACATGAACGAAAAACGAAACTTGTGTTCCACTGTCTGCGTCGTGGTGTGGGTCAGGACTGGACCGTCCACATCCCCGCTGTGCACCACGGTCTCGGATGTCTCCAGACGCCCCCTTGGCTCGTCGATGAGTTCCACGAGGTAGTACTTGTTGAACTTGGGCTGCAGCCGAATCTTGACGTAGCTCTTCACGGTACCGGCCAGGACGTTGTACTCCGTTCGCAGGCCGATGATGGTGTGCAGACCGGTCACGCTCTTGACCAGATCTTTCGTGTCCTGGGTGATTTCTTTCACGTTGTCTGCAATAGTCTCATCCTTGAGGAATTTTCCCAGGTTCCCCTTGCCCGCCGCAATGCGGCCTGTGACATGCTTGACGTCTCGGGCAATGCCCGCCACGTCTTTGCCGGTGGCGGGAGCATGCGACAGGGCA